>JBJMQK010000516.1:0-4259 GCA_045802735.1 Anaeromyxobacteraceae bacterium
GTTGACACCCGTCGGCGGGCATCCGTATATCGCGTCATGCCCCGTCCCCCGAGGCGCCCGTGACACCTCCGCTCCGCGTCACAGCCACGCTGGCGCTCGAGCTCTCGACGAGCGACCCGACCACGGTGGCCATCGCGGCGGCCGTCGTCCTCCTGCTGCTCCTGGCGGTCGCGCTGCTCGTGCGCCGCCGGCGCGCGCGCGCCCGCCGCGAGGCCGAGCTGCTCCCCCCGTCCCGGGGCGAGGTCGCGCCCCCGCCGCACCCGCCGTCCGTCCCGGAACGCGCCCCCCGGCCGCCGCGCGCGCCGCCGCCGGCGGAGGAGCCCGGGCTCAGCCGCGAGGAGCGCGAGGCGCGCCGCAAGGAGGAGTACCGCCGCAAGAAGGAGGAGGAGCGGCTCGAGCGCGAGCGGCGGCGCCAGGAGCGCGAGGAGGAGGAGCGGCGCGCGCGCGAGGAGGCGGCGCGCCTCGCGGCCGAGGCCGAGGAGGCGCGGCAGCGCGAGGAGGAGGCGCGGCGGCTCCGCGCCGAGGCCGAGGCGGGGCGCACGCTCGCCGCCGGGCTCGAGAAGACGCGCGGCGGCTTCATGGCGCGGCTCAACGCCGTGTTCACCGGTGGGAGAGAGGTCGACGATCGCGTCCTCGCCGATCTCGAGGAGGTCCTGTTCACGGCCGACATCGGCGTGAAGACCGCGACCGATCTGCTCGAGGGCGCCCGCGGGCGCGTGAAGCGGAAGGAGCTCTCCGACCCGTCGCGGCTCAAGGCGGTGCTGCGCGAGGACGTGGAGCGCATCCTCGCGCTCGACGGCGCGTCGCACGGCGGCGGGCTCGAGATCGGGCCGCAGCGGCCGTTCGTCGTCATGGTGGTGGGCGTGAACGGCAGCGGGAAGACCACGACCGTGGGAAAGCTCGCCGCCAAGATCAAGGCGGCCGGCCACTCGGTGCTCCTCGGCGCCGGCGACACCTTCCGCGCCGCGGCCGGCGAGCAGCTCGAGATCTGGGCCGAGCGCGTGGGCGCGCCCGTCGTGCGCGGCAAGGAGGGCGCGGATCCGGCGAGCGTGTGCTTCGAGGCCGTGAAGCGCGGGCTCGACGACGGCGTGGATGTCGTGCTGTGCGACACCGCCGGCCGGCTCCACACGAAGCTGCCGCTCATGGAGGAGCTCAAGAAGGTGAAGCGCGTCATGGCGAAGGCGGTGGAGGGCGCGCCGCACGAGATCCTGCTCGTGCTCGACGCCACCAACGGCCAGAACGCGATCGCGCAGGCGCGCCAGTTCCACGAGGCGCTGGGCGTGGGCGGCATCGTGCTCACGAAGCTCGACGGGACGGCGAAGGGCGGCGTGGTCATCGGCATCTGCGACGAGCTGAAGCTGCCGGTGCGCTACGTCGGGATCGGCGAGAAGGTCGCCGACCTGAAGGCGTTCGAGCCGCACGAGTTCGTCGAGGCGCTGTTCGAGTAGCGGGGACCCGCCATCTCCTTCCTCGACCTCACGGTCCTCCTCGGCGGCCTCGCGATCTTCCTGCACGGGCTCGCCCTCACGCGCGAGGGCCTGCAGATCGTCGCCGGCGACAAGCTGCGCTCGATCCTGTTCGCGCTCTCCTCGAACCGCGTGGTCGGGCTGCTCTCGGGCGCGGTCGTCACGACGATCATCCAGTCGTCCACGGCCGTCACGGTGATGCTCGTGGGCTTCGCCGCCTCGAGCCTCATGACGCTCACCCAGGCGATGGCGGTGGTGCTCGGCGCCGACATCGGCACGACGATCACGGTGCAGCTCATCGCGTTCCGGGTCTCGGGGTACGCGCTCGCGATCGTGGCGTCGGGGTTCGCGGTGCGCTTCTTCGCCCGGAAGCGGCGCGCGCGCGCCGGCGGCGAGGCGGTGATGGGGTTCGGGCTGCTCTTCTTCGGCATGAAGATCATGGGCGACGCCACCCTGCCGCTGCGGACCTCGCCCTTCTTCGTGGACGCGCTCGAGCACCTCTCGCGCACGCCGTTCGCGGGGCTGGCGGTGGGCGCGGCGGCGACGGTGCTGATGCAGGGCTCGGCGCCGACCATCGGCGTGCTCATCGCCATGGCGTCGTCCGGCAGCATGTCGACGGCCGCCGCGATGCCGCTCGTCCTCGGCGCGAACATCGGCACGACCATCACGCCCATCATCGCCGCCGCCGGGCAGCCTCCCGCGGGCAAGCGCGTCGCGGTGGCGCACGCGCTCTTCAAGCTCGTCGGCGTCGCGGCCTTCCTCCCGGTGATCGGCTGGTTCACGCGGCTCGCCATGTCCACCGCGCCCGACGTGGCGCGCCAGATCGCCAACGCGCACACGCTCTTCAACGTCTTCACCGCGCTCGCCTTCCTGCCCTTCGTGGGCGTCGGGTCGCGCCTCGTCTCGCGCTTCTACGTGGAGGGGGAGCACGAGCGGTTCGGGCCGCGCTACCTCGATCCGCGCGCCATCGAGAGCCCCGCGCTCGCCTTCGGCAACGCCCACCGCGAGTTCCTGCGCATGGCGGACATCGTGGCCGACATGGTGAAGGACTGCATGCGCACGTTCGAGCAGAACGACCTCGACCTCGCCGCGGACATCGAGGCGCGCGACGACAAGGTCGACATCCTCAACCGCGAGATCCGCTTCTACCTCGCGCGCCTCGGGCAGGAGGCGATGACGCCCGAGCAGTCCGAGCGGCAGATGGAGCTCATCAGCCTCGCGAACGACATCGAGAACGTCGGCGACCTCGTGAACCGCCACGTCCTCGCGCTCGCCCGCAAGAAGGTGGCGCACGGCCTCACCTTCTCGCGCGAGGGCTGGAGCGAGATCCGCGCGTTCCACGAGAAGGTCTGCGAGAACTTCGACCTCGCCCTCGTCGCGTTCTCGACCGCCGACGAGGAGATCGCGCGCAAGGTGCTGCGCCACCGCGAGAAGCTCGTCGAGTTCGAGGGGGAGCTGAAGGAGCAGCACATCGCGCGCCTGAACCAGGGGCTGCGCGAGTCGCTCGAGACCTCGAGCGTGCACCTCGACCTCCTCGCGATCCTGCGCCGCATCAACGGCTACGTCGGCAACATGGCGGCCGCGGTGGTGCGGCGGCGCGAGCGCGACGAGGAGGTCCGCGCGCGCGAGTGAGGTGCGCGCCGCGCTTGCACGACCGCGCCCGCCGGGCTATTCGGACCCGCCTTGTCCTTCCTCGTCCTCCTCTTCGACATCGACGGCACGCTCGTCCACGCGGGCGGCGCGGGTCGGCGCGCGCTCGAGGCCGCGATGGAGGAGCACCTCGGGGGCGCGGTGCGGCCGAAGGAGGCCTGGCTCTCCGGCATGAAGCTCGACGGCATGACGGACCGCCGCATCGTCCGCGAGGCGATGCTCGCCGTCGATCATCCGTTCGAGGCGAGGCTCTGTGACCGCATCCTCGACAGCTACGCGACGCACCTCGCACAGGAGATCCGGGGGCCGGGGTACGAGGTGCTCCCCGGCGTCGTCCGGCTCCTCGAGATCCTCTCGGAGCGCAGCGCCGTCGTCGGCCTGTGCACCGGGAACATCCTGCGCGGCGCCCGGATCAAGCTCGGCCACGGCGGCCTCGACCGCTACTTCGGCTTCGGCGACGGCGACGTGTACGGGTTCGCCGCGGACGGCGAGGCGCGCGAGGAGATCGTCGCCGCCGCGCTGCGCCGCGCCTCGGCCCGGGTCGGGCGCGAGGTGTCGCCGCGGGAGGCGCTCGTCATCGGCGACACGCCACGCGACGTGGCGGGCGCCCACGCCGCCGGCTGCCCCGCCCTCGCGGTGGCGACCGGTCGCTTCTCGGTCGAGGAGCTGCGCGCCACGGGCGCGGAACGCGCCGTGCCCACGCTCGAGGGGGACGAGGTGCTCGATTTCCTGGCGGGTTGACCCGACCGCGCGAATCGCGACGACGACCGACCGCCCCCATCCGGTCGGTCACGAGACCCCGCCCCGCCCCTACCTTGACCTCCGATGGATCCCGGGTTTATCCAAGATCTCAAGCTCGCCTCACGCCGAGGGCCAGGATGATGTCGGAAGCGGTCGAGACCCCGGACGTGGACGAGCTGGCGCTCGACGGGCCACGGCTCCAGGCCGTCCGGGCGACGGGGCGTCACGCCGCGCAGATCCAGGCGTGCTTCTTCGGCGCTCCCGACTACTTCGCGCGCACCGAGGGCCGGGCCCCGGGGCCGGACGAGGCCGTGCACCTCGTCGCCGATGCCGAGGTGGACGGCCAGCGCCGCGTCTTCGCGCTCGTGCCACGCGCTGGGGGTCCGGCAGTGGGCGTGCTCG
>JBJMQK010000554.1:0-2501 GCA_045802735.1 Anaeromyxobacteraceae bacterium
GCCGCACCGTGAAGGATGCCCACCCGGTCCACCACGACCGCGCCGACCTCGTCGCGCTCGCCGTCGCGCGCGCGCTCGCCGCCCCACCCCGACCAGGAGAGACAGCTTGAACGTCGCCTACGTGTTCTCGACGCCGAACGCGTCGTACATCCTCGAGAAGATGATCGTCCCGCAGCTCGAGGAGGGGCGCCACGGCGTCACCGTCGCGGGCATGTTCTTCTTCGTCGACAACAACTACCTGCTCGTGCGCGGGAACCCCACCGGCGAGCGGCTCGCGCAGGTGGCGCGGAAGAGCGGGATGCTGCTCATGGGCTGCGACCAGTGCTGCTACCAGCGCGCCATCGCCGACAAGCTCATCGAGGGGGTGCCCATCGGCTGCTTCCCCGACCTCTACAAGGCGCTCGCCGGCGCCAAGATCGACCAGGTTATCACGCTGTAGCGGGGCTCGCGTTCACCGCCGGGCGAGGCGCGGCAGCAGGTGCCCGAGCGAGCGCGCGTAGCGGTAGTCGATGCCGCGGTGGCCGTCGTCGAACTCCTCGTGGAGGACCTCGACGCCCGCCGCGCGCAGCGCCTCGACGACCATGCGGGCGCCCCAGCGCAGGTTGAACTCGTCGCGCGTGCCGCAGTCGACGTACGTCGAGCGCAGCCGCCCGAACGCGTCGAGGTGCCGCGGCACGAAGCGCACCGGGTCCTGCGCGAGCCAGCGCGCCCAGACCTCCTCGCGGACCCGCGCCGTGCCGGGGTCGAAGGGCAGCTCGAGGCCGAGCGGCTCGCCCGCCTTCGGCGAGTAGTGCGCCGCCATGGCGAGGATGTTCAGCACCGCGTGGTCCTCGCCGCGCGCCTTCGTCGTCGCCGCGCGCTCGAGGAACCCGTCGAGCCAGGCGCGCGCGTCCGTGCCCTGGAGCGCCGCCGCCGCGCCCGGGAAGTCGGGCAGGTAGCAGTACTCGAACCCCGCGTCGCCGGCGTGCGACGCCACGTGCGCGAAGACGTCGGGGTGGTGGGCCCCCATGACGAGCGCGCCGTAGCCACCCGAGCTCTTCCCGACGACCGCCCGCGCCGCAGCGAGCGGGACCGTGCGGAGCGCGCGGTCCGCGGCGGCGACGACGTCGCGCGCCACGTAGTCGCGGTAGCGCCCGACGGCCTCGCTGTTCGTCCACTGCGTGCCGCCGAGCGCGGTCCAGCCGTCGACGAAGAGGCCGATGGCGGGCGGCGCGCCGGCGACGATGAGCGCGTCGAGGCGCTCGGGGACGCTCGGGGCGAACGGCGTCGCGTTCACCCAGGCGCGCGCGCTCCCGGTGAAGCCGTGGAGGAAGTACACGCACGGGAAGCGGTCGGCGCCGGCGACGCCGTAGCCGGGTGGCAGGTACGCGAGCAGCGGCCGCCGCTCCGGATCGCCGAGCGCATTGCCTTCCAGCGAAGGCGCCTCGATCTCCAGCCACTCCAGCCGCCCCAGCATTCACGACCTCCCGGAATCAGCGGCGCCGCGACACGAGCGCGCTGTCCACCACCGTCTGCCATGCCGCGCCCGCCGCGCGCCGCCGCACCGTGAGATAGGTGCCCTCCTGGCCCGCGCCCGCGCCCGCGCCCGCGGCCGGGACGGCGCGGCGCCAGCGGCCGAGCGTCGCCTCCAGATCGCCCGCCGCCGACATCACGACGCGCAGCGGCGCGCGCGAGAGGCCGGGGCCGAGCGAGGTCGCCGGGCGGTTCGCCATGTCGAGGAGCACCCGCCAGGCGCCTCCGGGCGGGCGGTGCCACACGGTCACGTAGGCGCCCTCCGCCGGGGTGCGTCCGGTGAGGCGGTAGTGACCGATCGTGAACGCGAGATCCCCGGAGGCAGCGGCGACCGCGCGCTGCGGGGCCCAGGTGAGGCGCGGGCCGTCCGCCGCGAAGAGGGGCGCCCAGCTCGCGCGCACGGCCTCCCGGCCCGCGGACACGCCGTCCGCGTCCGCGAAGAGCGCGTCGTCGGCGACGAGCGCGACGAAGGCGTCGGCGTCACGGCGCCCGGATGCCGCCGAGAGGGCCGCGTCGGCGGCCTTCACCGCCTCCTCGTCGGCGGTCGCGCCGGCGGCGAGCGATGCGGCGAGCGCGAGCGGCAGCACGAGCATGGCGCCCATGCTGCACCGCCCGCGCTCCGCTGTCGCGTCCGCGTTGGGGGCGCGAGACCGGCGGTCGTCAGACGCGGGTGCGCGTCATCGTCCCGCGGCGGCGCGAGGTCATCGCCCACCAGATGATCGCGAGCACGACCAGCGCCGCGATGATCCACAACCACCCCGACCCGCCGCCGGTGCTCCCGCCGGTGGTGGGGTCCATCGGCGCGTTGCCACCGGCCGACCCCCTCGCCTGCGCCAGCGCCAGCATCGGCACCGTCCACATCGAGAGCGCAGTCGCGCACAGCGCCGCCCACATCGTCTGGATCCGAGTCATGCTTCCACCTCCTCCGGCTCGAACGTCGCCATCGGGGGGACGCCGCGGAAGCGCGACGTGGCCGCTAATGCGTCAGG
>JBJMQK010000578.1:0-9196 GCA_045802735.1 Anaeromyxobacteraceae bacterium
CCCTGTTCGCCAACCAGAAGGTCCGCTGGGGCGTCGCGTAGCGCCAGTCCGCGGCCGCCTTCAGGCCGCCTGCCGCAGGTCCTTGATGCGCAGCTGAAGCCTGCGCCGCCCGTCCCACTCGTCGAACCCCAGTGAAACGGCCGCCTCCACCTCGCCTTCACAGGCCGCGAGGCGGTCGCCGAGCCCGAAGCCGATGGCGTCGAGACCCGCCCCGAGCGTGAGCTTGAGGTGCGCTCCCGTCGCGCCGACGGTGCGCGCACGGCCCGGCCGGGCGCGGAGGGCAAAGAGCGGCTCCGGATGCCCAGCGCCCCACGGCGCGAGCCCCTCGAGCGCGAGCGCCGCCCGCTCGCACAGGTCGGCGGCGTCGACGCGCCCCTCGATCCGGCAGCGCGGGACGAGGTCGTCGTCGCCGAGGCGCGCGCTGGCGATGCCCTCGAACGCCTCCCGGAACGCAGCGATGCGCGCCGGGTCGATGGTGATGCCCGCGGCATGCTTGTGTCCGCCGAAGCGCGTGAGGTGCCCGGCACACGCGTCGAGCGCGTCGTAGAGGTGGAAGGCTTCGATGCTGCGCCCGCTCCCCTTCCCCACACCGTCGGCCACCCCGACGAGGACGGCGGGCCGGTGGAACCGCTCCACCACGCGAGACGCGACGATCCCGATGACGCCCGGGTGCCAGCGCTCGCTCGAGAGGACGAGCCCGCGCGCGCCGCCCCGCACACGCTCCTCGGCCTGCGCCAGCGCCTGCTCCAGGATCTCGCGCTCGATCTCCTGCCGCGAGCGGTTCTCGCGGTCGAGCTCGTCGGCGAGCGCCGCGGCCCGCGTCGGATCGCTCTCGAGGAGGAGCCGCACGCCGCGGCCCGCGTCGTCGAGACGGCCGGCGGCGTTGATGCGGGGCCCGAGCCGGAAGCCGACCTGACCCGCGGTCACGGCGCCGGGCGCGATCCCGGCGACGCGCTTCAACGCAGCGAGGCCGACGCGGCGCGTCCGCGCCAGCTCCTCGAGCCCCCAGCGCACGAGCACGCGGTTCACCCCGGTGAGCGGCACGACGTCCGCGACGGTGCCGAGCGCGACGAGGTCGAGCGCCTCGCGCAGGTTCGGCTCGGGGCGCGCCGCCCCGAACTTCCCCGCCTCGCGCAACCGGCGCCGGAGCGCCATGGCGAGGCAGAAGGTGACGCCCACCGCCGCGAGCTGCTTGTACGGGTAGGCGCAGCCCGGCTGGTGCGGGTTCAGGATGGCCGTCGCGGCCGGCAGCTCCACCGGGACGGTGTGGTGGTCCACCACCACGGTGTCGACGCCCAGCTCGGCCGCGGCCCGCACCTCGGCGACGCTGGTGATGCCGCAGTCGAGCGAGACGAGGAGCCGGGCGCCGCCCTCGGCCAGGCGCTTCACCGCGGCGGTGTTGAGGCCGTAGCCCTCGACGAGGCGGTGCGGCACGTAGGTGACGACGTCGGCGCCCGCCGCCCGCAGGAACCCGGCGAGGAGCGCGGTCGAGGTGACGCCGTCCACGTCGTAGTCGCCGTAGAGCGCGATCCGCTCCCCGGCCGCGAGCGCGGCGAGGAGTCGCGCAACGGCCGCCTCCATGCCTCGGAGGAGGAACGGGTCGGGGAGATCGGCGAGGCGCGCCGCGAGGAAGCGCTCCGCGTCCGCCGGATCGGCGAGCCCGCGCGACGCGAGCACCCGCGCCGCGATCGGCTCGAGCGACAGCTCGCGCGCGAGCCGCGCCGCCGCCGCCGCGTCGCACGCCACCTCGACCCACCGCCTCGCCGCCGTCTCGTGCACGGCGACACTGGTAGCAGACCAGGCTGACAGCCCGGCGGCTCTATTTCACGATTCGTCAAAAGGTCGCGGACACCGCCGCCGAGATGATGTCCGCCGAGGTCCGCACCGCCACGTCCGGGTAGCGCACGGTGGCGCGGTCGTAGCTCGCCGCGAGGTCGAGCGTGCCCGCGGCGCCGGGCTCGCCGAGGAGCGTGTAGCGCAGCTCCGCCCCGACGAGCGCCTCCTGCACGCGACCGAGCCGCACGTCGCCGGTCATGAGCGGCTCGATCGTGGCATAGGACGACTGGTAGAACCGCGCCGGCGACTGCGCGTACCAGCGCGCGCGGGCGAGCGCGAGGCCGGAGCGCCCGAGCTCCTTCGCGAGGGTGACCTCGGGGATGACCGCGCGCACGCCCCAGTCGTCGGCGTAGAGGCCTTGCCGGAGGTGCAGCGCGGTCCCCGCGCCGAGGAACCACGCGAGGCGCGCGAAGGCGGTCCCGCGGACCCGCTCGCCCGGCACGGACTCGGGGAACGCCGTCGTGACCACGAGCGCGCGCCGGTACGGGTTCGCGAGGGTGCCCTGCTGCCAGTTCACGCTCGCGCCGGCGGAGAGCGCCAGCGCCGGGGAGAGGAGCTGGGTCACGGCGATGCCCGCGTTCCACCGGCTGTGCTGCGCCGGCCAGAGCGCCTCCTGGCCTGCGGGCTTGGTCGTCGGGGAGACCGTGTCGGCGCCGAACCCGGCGAAGCCGGAGACCGTGAGGTTCCGCTCGAGGAGGTCGGCGCTCGCGTGCAAGGTCCCGCCCATCGAGAGGTAGTCGGGCTCCTGGCTCGTGCGGAAGCGCGCCTCCAGCTCGACCGGCACCTCGCCCCAGCGCCGCGCGGCGAGCGCCGAGAGGTTCCCCTCCACGCGCCGCTTCTGCCCCGGGCCGCCGACCGTCGCGATCGACGACGCGCTCGTCACGACGTCGGGGCGCGCGCGAGACAGCGCCACGAGGTGCTGGTGGCCGCCGCCGTCGTCGCCGCCGGTCGCGGCGCCGCTCCCCGGGAGCGTGATCTCCTCGACGAGCCCCGACGCCCGCACGGCGACGCCCGAACCAACGGGCTGCTGCACCTCGACGCCATCGCTCGTGACGGAGAGCCCGCCCGAGTCGGCGTAGCGGAACCCCTGCAGCCGGACGGTGGCGCGCGGCCCGCCCGCCGCGGCGCAGGCGCTCGCTGCGAGGGCGAGCGCCGCGAGCGCGGCGCGCCTCACGGCACCACCCCGTCGCAGCCGGCGCTGCCGAGCGCGCGCGTCACGGCGAGCGTCGTCTGCCACCCGAAGTAGCCGCGCCCGGCCGACGGCGCGTGCACCGCCCACGACGCGGCCCAGCCGGACGCGAGGGGCATGCCGACCGAGAAGGTCGGCGTGATCGCGGTGCGCAGGCCGCCGCCCGAGGCGAGCGTCGTCTGCCCGGCGACGCCGGCGCGGAGGCTGGCGTCCCCGAGGCGGACGGCGCCCCACCCCTCGTAGAACAGCTCGTGCATCGAGTGTGGCGCGACGAGCTGCGGCGTGTGGACGTGGTGCTCGGACACGGTCGGCGCGAGCGCGTCGAGGAGGTCGAGGCCGAAGCGCAGCCGCCCCGGGGGCGCAAAGGTGCCGCCGGTGCCGAGCATGATCATGGCATGGCCGGCCCCGAGCCCCTCGGCGGCGTCGCCGGTGGGGAGGTGCGCGACGGACGCGACGTAGAACGAGCCGTTCCCGCGCACGGAGGCGCGGGAGACGCCGAGCGAGACGTCCCCGAGGCCGCTCCGGCGTGTGCCGCCGAAGTCGACGGCGTACGTGGGGAGGAGCGCCGAGACGTTCACGCCCTCCGCCACGGCGGCGCTCGCGAAGAGCGCGAGGCCCGCGAACGAGCCCGCGCCCTCGTCGCGCGAGATCGCGCCGTAGGACGACTGGAGCTGCACCTCGACGTGGCCGGGCTGCGAGGCGCAGGCCACGACGCAGTCGTGCGCCCGGGCGGCGGCCGGTGAAAGGGCGAACGCGCTCGCCGCGAGGGCGAGCGCCGCCGTCCGGGTGGCACGGACCGCCACGGCTAGTGCACCGGCTTCGAGCAGCCCTCGGCGTCGCCGAAGGTGGCGACGACCTTGGGCGAGCCCGCGGGGACCGTGAACGTGCGCACGACCTGGAGCGTCGCGGTGTCGATCGCGCTCACGGTGGAGCCGGCGTTGTTCGTGACGAAGAGGAGCTTGCCGTCGCCGGAGAGCGCGTCGCTGTTGTCGCCCTTGCTCAGGCCGATGTCGATGGACGGCTTCTGCACCGGGTTCGCGGGGTCGCTGACGTCGAGCACGAGGACCTTGCGGGCCCGCTGATCCGCGACCGCGACGGCGGGGACGTACCCGGTCGCCGGGGTGAACCCCCCGCCCGACGGGATCACGAACAGGTACTTCCCGTCGAGCGACACCGTGACGTGCGAGATTCCCAGGAGCTCCTCGTCGGTGCCCACGAGCAGACGGGTGCCGTTCGGACCGTCGTAGAACAGCGGGATGTCGGTGACCGTGGGGACCCCGTCCACGCTCTCGTTGCGCGTGTCGACGATCGACAGCGAGCCGATCTGGTTCGCGCGCTGCCCCGTCGTGGCGTCTTCGCGCGGCGTGTTGTGCGCGGTGAAGACGAACCAGCCGTTCGGATGCGCCATGGTCGCGCCTGCGCCCTTGCCGCCGGAGGAGACCTTCTGGAGCGAGGGCGGGTCGGCGTCGACGTCCACCGACAGGATCTCGCCGTCGCCGGTGAGGTTGCAGTAGACGTGACCGAACGTCGCCGCGGTGGCGCACCCGTGCGGCGTCGGCCGCGTCTGACCACTCGATGTCCCGCAGGTCTTCGCCGTGGTGGAGCCGTCCCAGCCAAGGTCCGCCGCGCTCCACGTCTTCACGACGGTGACCGCCGCCGGGTCGGAGTAGTCGACGACCTGGACGACCTTGTTGCACTCGGAGATGTTCGTGACGACGACGCGCTGGCGCGAGGCGCTGAAGCCCGCCTTGTGGTGACCGAGGCCGAGCGGGACCTCGGCGAAGGGCTTCATGTACGTGGCGCTCCCCTTCGTCACGTCGACGAGGAGCGCGCTGTTCGTCGCCGCCTGCGCGACGGGATCCGCGAGCGCCGGCGAGGCGCCGTCGTTGAGCGACAGCCAGACGCGCTTTCCGCCCTGCACCGGCGAGAGGTACGAGTGGACCGGGCGCCGCGCGCTGCTCCCGGCGAGCGACGACGCGAAGCGCGCCTTCTCGAGCATCGTGCGGGCGTCGACGAACAGGACCTCGCCGAGGCCGCTGGCGCCGCCCGCCGAGAGGTTCAAACCGACGTAGCCTTCGGGCAACCCTTGGAGATCGACCGGGCTCAGGACCCCGGTCACCTCGCCGCCGCGCGACTGGCCGCTCGCGACGTCGAAGCTCTCCAGCGTTCCGGCCGTCGTCGCGACGAACAGCGCCTGGGCCATCGCCGGTGTCTGGTTCTGCGTCGTGCTCTTGCTGCCGCCACATGCAGCGACCACCACGGCCAGCGTGGCGATCGCACCGTTCTTCACTGCGGACATGTTCCTTCTCCCGACACCCGTGCTCGCGCACGGCGCCTGCATACGAGACTTTGCCTATAGGTGAAACGACGAGACGGCGGCGTTGCTACGCGCGTCTCGGCGGAGGCGTCTCGGGGAGGTGGGGAGCGTGGAGCGTGGTGGCGGAGGCGGACGGGAGCGCGGCACCGCCCTGGGGCGGGAAGAGCGCGAGCGCGCTCGACAGCGTGAAGACCTCGGTCGCCCACGGCGCTGCCGAGGCAGGGGCCTCGGGCATGCTGCAGCCGCCCTTCATGCACGGCGCCGACGGCCGGTCCTCGGCGCTTCCTCCGCGCGAGCCGTGCGCGCGCTCGACCCCGGCAGGCGCCGCGTGGGCGCCGCCGCCCTTGTGGCAGCTCCCGCAGGGGCAGGCGCGCTGCGACTGGTGCGCCGGACACGAGCAGCGCGCCGGGCCGGCCGACGCGGGCCGGGCGAGGGCGAGGCGGGGCGCGCCGGAGAGCGCGAACGCGATCAGCACCGCCGCGAGGCGGGCGACGGCGATCGTTCGCAGCAGGGCGAGCACGGTCGACACAATGCCGCACTCCCGGACCCAGAGTCAGTCCCGTTTCCTGGGGTCCCCGAAAGGGGCGCAGGGGCGGAGCGCGGCGCGCGGGCTATTGCGTGCAGCCGCAGCCGCCACCCGGCGCGCCGCCGGGGAGGCCGCCAGCGGTCCGGCTCTCGACGCCGCGCGCGCGGTGGGCGCCAGCGAGGCCCTCCTCGCCGACGTCGAGGCTCATGGCGCGCGAGGCGAGCTTCTCGCGCTCCCAGGGCCGGACGGGAGCGCAGGCGGCGACGGTGACGAGCGCGAGGGCGAGCGCGAGGCGGGTCATCGAGTTCTCTCCTGCAGGGCACGATACCCCGCGGAGTCGCGCCGCGACAGTGGCACTCCTGGGGCGCGTCGGAGATCCTGCACGGCGGCATGCTCGCACCGACGCTGCTCGCGCTCGCCGCCGCCGCCGCTGTCACCGCGCCTCCCGCGGAGGACGCCGCGATCGACGCGCGCTCGCGCGACATGATGACGACCCGGGTGACGATCGCGATCGCGGGCGCGCCCGACGACGTCCGCGAGCGCGCGTTCGCCGAGGCGTTCGCGGCCTTCGAGCGGGTCGAGGTGGCGATGAACGAGTGGCGCCCGGGGACGCCGCTCGCGCTCGTGAACGCCGCCGCCGGGTCGAGGCGCGGCGTCGCCGCCCCCGCGGACCTCTGCGACGCGCTCGGGAGCAGCCTCGAGGGCGCCCGCCGCACCGGCGGCCTCTTCGACCCGACCTGGGCGGCCGTGAAGGACCTCTGGAAGTTCGATGCGAGCCACCGCGGCACGGTGCCGCCGCGCGCGGCGCTCGCGCGCGCCTGCGCGCTCGTCTCCTGGCGCGACGTGCAGCTCGTGCCGCGCGGTGACGCGTGCACGGTGCGCCTGCCGAGGAAGGGGATGCGCCTCGGCCTCGGCGGGCTCGCCAAGGGCTGGGGCGTCGACCGGGCGGTGGCGCGCCTGCGGGCGCTCGGCCTCGCCGACTTCTTCGTGCAGGCGGGGGGCGACCTCTACGCCGCCGGGCGCCGCAGCGGGCGCCCGTGGCGCGTCGGCATCCGCGACCCGCGCGGCGAGGCGGACGACGTCCTCGGCCTCGTCGAGGTCTCCGACGCCGCGTTCTCGACGAGCGGCGATTACGAGCGCTGGTTCGAGGTGGACGGCGTCCGCTACCACCACCTCCTCGACCCGCGCACCTGCGAGCCGGCCCGCGCGAGCGAGCAGGTCACGATCCTCGCGCCGACGGCGGTCGCGGCGGAGGTGCTCACCAAGGCCGCGTTCATCCGCGGCGGCGAGGCGGCCGTGGCGCTCGCCGAGCGCGAGGGCGCGACGGCGGTCGTCGTCGACGCGGCGGGGCGCATCCACGCCTCGCGCGCGCTCGCGGACCGGATCGGCTGGACCGAGCGCGCGCCGCCGTCACGCCGCTGAGGCGTCCTTCGTGGCCCGGGCGCGCTTCCGCGCCTCCTCGTCCGGCTCGCGCCGCAGCTCGCGCAGCGCGCCGTAGATCGCCGTGAGGCTCACCGGCGCCTCGCCGGCGAGGACGCGGCTCGCCGCGGAGTAGACGTAGTCGGCGAGCCGGAGCGCCGCGTCCGGCACGCCCTTGAACGACGGGAAGCTCTTCACGTCCACGACCGAGGGGCGGCCGTCGCAGGTGATGAGGTCGATGCCGAAGAGGTCGACGCCGAAGGCCGCCCCGCAGCGCATGGCGAGGTCGTGCAGCTCCGGCGTGATGGTGAACGCCTCGCCGAGCTTCTCCTCGTACGTCCGCGCCGGCCAGCGCCGCAGCACGCCGAAGAGCTGGCCGCCGATGCAATACAGCTTGCGGTCGAGCGCGTCGGAGCGGTCGTAGCGCTGCGCCAGCAGCGGCCCGTCGCCGAGGCCGTCGAGGTCCTCCGCGTCCCACACCACCTGCACCGCGTTGCCGCGCGAGGCGCGGCAGGAGCGCACCGCGAGCGGTCCGCCCTCGAGCAGGTCCGCGAGGAGCCGCGGCGTCGAGGTCACGTGCGTCTCGGGCACCGGCACGCCGGCGGACTGGAGCACGCGCACCGCGACGAGCTTGTCGCGCATCATCGTCGCGGGCGCGTACGGGTTCAGGATCTGCGCGCCCGCGGCGTCGAGCGCGCCCGCCATGCTGAGCGCGAGGTCGGTCTCGGACTTGAGGACGTAGAGGTCGTGCTCCACCTGCAGCGCCCGCAGCCTCACCGACTGCTCGTCCGGGTAGATGACGTCGACGTGGGCGCCCCACTGCCGCAGGAGCTCGACGACCGAAGGCATGACGAGCGTCCGCGACCCGGGCTCGTTGCGCATCGCGATGATCCCGATCCTCACCCGCGTCCTCCTCGAGGCGCCCGGCGCGGCGGGAGACTCCCCTCGCGCGGCCCTCACCTGGGACACACCGGTCCAGCGTCCCGTGTGACGTTTGGGTGTCGTAGGACCGCGGTGGGGCGAGTCACGGCGCCTGTCAACGACTTCTCGTGCGAGGCGCGCGCGACCCGGACCAACAAGAAAGGCCCGGCCGCGCGAGCGACCGGGCCTCGAGAGGCGTCCTTGCGGGCCCGCGGGCTAGCGCGCGGCGCGCGCCTGCGGCTGCTCGTGCGGACGGGGCGCGAGGCCCTTCTTCTTCGCGGCGCGCTCCTCGAGCCAGATCGTCATCGGGGCCGCGATGAACCAGGTCGAGTACGTACCGGAGATGATGCCCATGAGCATCGCCGCCGCGAAGTCGAAGATGGTCCCGACGCCGTAGACGAGGAGGCCGATGAGGGAGAGCGCGGTCGCGAACGAGGTGAGGAACGTCCGGCCGAGGACCTCGTTGATCGAGGCGTTCACGAGGTCGCCGAGCTTCTTGCCCTTCCACTTGCCCTGGTTCTCGCGGATGCGGTCGTAGACGACGACGGTGTCGTTCACCGAGTAGCCGACGACGGTGAGGATCACGGCGACCGACGTCAGGTTGAACTCGCGCCCGCTGAAGCCGAAGTAGCCGAGCGTGATGACCGCGTCGTGGACGAGGGCGATGATGACGCCCGGGCTGAAGCGGAAGTCGAAGCGCAGGCCCACGTAGAGGACGATGAGGGCCATCGCGTAGAGGATGGCCTTGAACCCCTGGTTGCGGAGCTCTCGGCCGACGGCGGGGCCGACGTACTCGACGCGCCGCACGTCGGGCTTCGCCTGACCGAACCGCGCGGAGAGCTCGCGCCCGATCTTGTCCTGGATGCCCTGCGTGATGACCGCGAAGGAGCGGGTGCCGGCGGTGAGGCCCGCCTCCTCGCGCACCTCGCGCACGCGGACACCGGCCGACTCGACCGCCGCGCGCCGCGCGTCGGCGGAGGGCGGCGTG
>JBJMQK010000618.1:0-7082 GCA_045802735.1 Anaeromyxobacteraceae bacterium
TACCAGGTGGGGCACTTCCCCGTCCGCTGGTCGGAGTGGAACGGCAAGTTCCGCGACTGCGTGCGCCGCTTCTGGAAGGGCGAGATCACGCACGACGAGCTGGGCTGGCGCATGACCGGCTCGGCCGATCTCTACCAGGCCGCGGGCCGCAAGATCTTCGCGAGCGTCAACTTCGTGACCTGCCACGACGGGTTCACGCTGCGCGACGTGGTCTCCTACAACCACAAGCACAACGAGGCGAACGGCGAGATGAACCGCGACGGCGCCGACGACAACGCCTCGTGGAACTGCGGCGTCGAGGGCGAGACCGAGGACCAGAGCATCAACCGGCTCCGCGACCGCCAGCAGCGGAACCTCATCGCGACGCTCTTCCTCGCGCAGGGCGTGCCGATGCTCTGCTCGGGCGACGAGATCGGCAAGACGCAGGGCGGGACCAACATCGCGTACTGCCAGGACAACGAGACCTCCTGGCTCGACTGGAACCTCGACGACCGGCGCCAGGCGCTGCTCGGGTTCACCATGCGGATGATCCGCATCCGCAAGGAGCAGCCGGTGCTGCAGCGCCGCCGCTTCTTCCGCGGCGCGCACTTCCACGACTCGTCGCTCAAGGACCTCGCCTGGTTCCGCCCCGACGGGAAGGAGATGACCGACGCGGACTGGAAGCAACCCTACGTCCGCTCGCTCGCCTACGTGCTCGGCGGCGACACCATCGCCACCCCCGACGAGCGCGGCGAGCGCATCGTCGGCGACACCCTGCTCGTCCTCATGAACGCGCACCACGAGAAGGTCCCCTACAGGCTCCCGGACATCGAGTGGGGGCGCGAGTGGCAGATCCTCGTCGACACCGACGGACGCAGCGACGCGAAGGCCGACCGGCTCTACGCCGCCGGCACGATCGACGTGGGCGCGCGGTCGATGCTCGTGCTGTCGCGCCCGGCGGGGTCGAATGGCGGCTGAGCCGGCCCTGCCCTGCGCGCTTCACGCCACGCGGAAGCGGCCGATAAGGGGCATGTGATCCGAGAGTCCGGCGAAGGCGCTCGCGCGGTCGCCGAACGGGGCGGTGCCGTCGAGGTCCACCCAGTCGACGCCGTTCCCGTAGAAGACGTGGTCGAGGTGCATGCGCAGCCGCATGAAGCCCGCCGTGGGGAACGCCCGCGGGTCGCCGTCGCGCACGAGCCCGCACTTCGCCTCGGCACAGCGGAAGCCGCAGTCGCCGGTGAGATAGCTCCACACCGGCGACCCGGGCGCCGAGTTGAAGTCGCCGCACACGACGAACGGCTCCTCGCCCGCGTGCCGCTGCACGAAGGCCGACAGCGTCCGCGCCTCGTGCAGCTGGTTCGGGCCCCAGCCCATGCGCATGCGCTCGGACCAGAACGCTCGCGCGAACGGGGTCGGCAAGGAGAGGTGCGTGTTGAAGACGTGGAGCGTGCGCCCGGAGGGCATCACGACGCGCATGTGCGCGCAGATGCGCGTCTGCTTGCGGTCCCTCCAGCGCTCGATGTGATGGTGCGTGATGTGGTGCGGCGCCGCGACGTTGTGGCCGTCCACCCGCAGCCGCCGCGTGTTCACGAGGATGGCGAGCCCGGTCGTGTAGATCGGCACCCCGCGCAGCTGGTTCACGTGCGCGCGGAAGTAGAAGCCCTCGTAAGGCGAGGCGCGGGCGTCCCCCGCGAACGCGCCCTCGACCTCGGTCATGAACCCCTGCAGCTGCGTCTGGCTCGGCATCCGTCCGCGGAGGGCGACGCGCGAGCGGATCGAGATGGTCTCGATCTCCTGCAGGCAGACGACGTCCGCGAGCGGCTCGAGCAGCGCGAGCTGCGCGGCGATCCCTCGCTGGGAGGCGCGCGTCGAGGCGAGGCCGCGCAGCGCGTGGCCGAAGTAGCGGACGTTGTAGCTCACGACCCGCAGCGGCGAACGTGGCACGAGCGCCATTGTAAGCGCTCGCGGGGCGCGGCGCGCCACCGCTCCGGCGCCGGGAGGCGCCCCCCACGCGAGCGCCTCGCAAGCCGGCCACGACGAAGAGGGGGCGTGCGGGAGGTGCGGCTTGCAGCGCACGGGCAATACCCCCAACATTGAACGGTCCGGGCGATTCGAAGCGGCTGCGAGGGCCCCTCCTCGCGCGCCCGCGGCACGGGGAGACACGTTGGCTCCAGCGCACCGGCTCGCGCTCGCGAAGCAGGCCTACGTGGCCGCTGTACGCGCGGCGCGCGCGCAGTCGACGCCGCGCACGTGGGCGCGGCTCCTGCGGGCAGGCCAGAACGTGCGTGAGGCCAAGGCGCACGCCGAGGGCACGCTCGCGCGCCGCTCGCGGCCCTGACCTCTCGAGCGGCACCGCCGCGCTCGCTCGCGGCTCTCCCTCGCGGGTACCCGGTGCGAGCCATTGCGGCGCGCGGCGGCACGCGTCAAGGAAGGGGCGCATGGCCTTCTACCAGGACGCACCGCGCCTCTTGAACGGTTTTGACGATGACGCGCTGCTGCGCGAGTACCTCGCCCTACGCCTGCCCGCGCCGCTCCTCGCCGAGCTCGAACCGGAGCTCAGGCACCTCGGCGCCCTCGCCGTGGGGAGGCTCCTCGACCTCCAGGCGGCGGACCGCGGCGCCGAGCCGCGACACGTCCCGTTCGACGCGTGGGGGCGCCGTGTGGACCGCATCGAGCTGACGCCGCTGTGGCGCGAGGCGGCGGCGCTGGCCGCGCGCCACGGGCTCGTCGCGACCGCGTACGAGCGGCGCCACGGCGCCCGCTCGCGCCTCGTGCAGTTCGCGCTGTTGCACGTCGTCGAGCCGTCCCTCGACATGTACGCCTGCCCGCTCGCGATGACCGACGGCGCAGCGCGCACGCTCCTCGACGCCGGCGACGCGGCGCTCGTCGCGCGCGCGGTGCCGCGCCTCACCTCGCGCGACCCGGCGGCGATGTGGACGAGCGGGCAGTGGATGACGGAGCGCACCGGCGGGTCCGACGTCGGGCGCACCGAGACCGTCGCGCGCCAGGGCGCCGACGGCTGGACGCTGCACGGGACGAAGTGGTTCAGCTCCGCGACCACCGCCGAGATGGCGCTCGCGCTGGCGCGCCCCGAGGGGAACCCGCCCGGCGCGAAGGGGCTCGCGCTCTTCTACCTCGAGACGCGGCTCGCGGACGGCCGCATGAACGGGATCACCGTGCACCGGCTGAAGGAGAAGCTCGGCACGCGCAAGCTCCCGACGGCGGAGCTCGGGCTCGACGGGGCGCGGGCGACGCCGGTGGCGGGGCTCACGGGCGGCGTGAAGGCGGTCGCCTCGATGCTCAACGTCACCCGGCTCTGGAACGCGGTGTGCTCCGCGGCGGGCATGCGCCGGGCGGTGGCGCTCGCGCGAGACTACGCGCGGCGCCGCGAGGCGTTCGGCGCGCCGCTCCTCGCGAAGCCGCTCCACGCCGACACGCTCGCCGGCCTCGAGGCGGAACGCTCCGGCGCGTTCGTCCTCGCGTTCCGGACGGCGGCGCTGCTCGGCGAGTGCGAGGTGGGCGCGGCGCAGGACGGCGCGCGCCTCGCGCTGCGGGCCGTGACGCCCCTCGCGAAGCTCACGACGGCGAAGCAGGCGGTGGCCGTCGCGTCCGAGGCGCTCGAGTGCTTCGGCGGCGCCGGGTACGTCGAGGACACCGGGCTGCCGCGGCTCCTGCGCGACGCCCAGGTGCTGCCGATCTGGGAGGGGACGACGAACGTGCTCGCGCTCGACGCGCTGCGCGCGGTCGCCGACGAGGGCGCGTCCGACGCGCTCGCGAGAGAGATCCGGCGCGCCGCGCAGGCCGCGCAGGATCCGTCCCTGCGCGCGCCGGCCGAGGCCGCCCTCGGGGCGCTCGATCACGCGCTCGCGTGGCTCGCGCTCACCCGGGGTGACGTCGCGGCCGCCGAGACCGGCGCCCGCCGCGCGGCGCTCACCCTCGGGCGCGCGCTCGAGGCGGCGCTCCTCGTCGAGCACGCGCAGGGGTGCCTCGACGCCGGTCGGGGCCCGCGCGCGGCCGCCGCGGCGCGCCGCTTCGCGCGCCACGGCGTGGACCTCGTGGACGACGCGCCGCTCGGCGACGACGCGCGCCTCCTCGCGGAGGGCTAGGAGCGTATTGGCCTGACCCTCGCTCGCCCCGGCGCGAACGCGCACGCGTGCCGTGATAGTCTCGCGGCGAACGTGCCGGGGGGACGTGAATGCAGCCATCGCTGTCTTGCATCGTGCTCGGGGCCGTCGTCGCGCTGTATTCACCGCCTGTCCGGGCGGAGTCCAATCATGGACTGATCGTCGCGGGGGGCCTGGGATACGCGTTCCCGACCAGGCAGGACGGCCGAGACGTCGCGGGGAAGGGCGCCGGCGGTTACGGCGAGGTCGAGTACGTCTACAAGCCGGACGAGTGGGTGACCCCGCGGCTGTACACGGGCGTGCTCCTGACCGCGGCGGACTCGAGCTGCGGATCCGCCGTCTCGCCGTGCGACGTCTCGGCCAAGCTCTTCTTCCTCGGCGCCAAGGTCAGGCTCATGATTCCCATCCCCTACGTGGGCCCCTTCGTCGAGGCGGGTCTCGGGGCATCGGCCGGGACGATCTCCACGCGCAGTGGTCGGGTGGTGGACGTGACCGGCCGCGGCGTCATGTACCACGTGCCCTTCGCGCTGGGACTTGCCGTGGGCGCCCGGCACCAGTACGCGATCGCCTTCCAGTACCTCTTCCACCCGGAGCAGCAGCAGGTCTGCGGCGCGTTCGCCCTCGGCTTCGGCTTCCCGCTCGACTAGGACCCCGGTCCGCTCCCGGGCTTCACGTCTCGCGCCTCCGCATCCAGAGCGCCGCGCCGACGAGCGCGGCGAGCCCGGCGGCGGCGCGGGCGCGCGCGTTCGCGAAGGCGTTCCCGGCCGCGAAGCCGCGGCCGTAGACGCGGCCCGGGTCCGGCGGCCCCAGCTCGTCGAGCTTCGTCCCGCTGCGGCCCTTGTCGGCGAGGCTCTTCGCGCCGGCGCGCTTCCCCTCCTCGGACTTGTGCTCGAGGACGGCGTTCACCTCCGCGCCGAACAGGAGCACGAGCGAGGAGATCCACATCCAGAGGAGCATCACGATCGCGCCGCCCACCGAGCCGTAGGTGGCGTCGTAGCTGCCGAAGTTCGCGACGTAGAGCGAGAAGGCCCACGAGGCGAGCACCCACACGATGACGCCGATGACGGACCCCGGCGTGATGAACTTGAAGGACTGCTGCACGTCGGGGAGCGCGTAATAGATCACCGCCCACAGGAACATCATGAGCAGGCCGGCGGCGGGGAGGCGGAGGAGCACGATGGCCGTGCCGAGCGGCTCGCCCACGTACCCGGCGATCGCCGGGGAGACGATGGCGACGAGCCCGGCGAGCAGCGCGACGACGCTCGCGAGGAGCGTCATGAGCAGGCACAGGCCGCGCGCCTTCCAGAACGGGCGCCCCTCCTTCACGCCGTAGACGATGTTGAGCGCCTTCTGCACCTCGGCCATGCCGCCCGAGGCGGACCAGAGCGCGACGACGGCGCCGAGGGTCAGCAGGCCGCCCTTCCCCCCCGACGCGATCGAGCGGATGCGCTCGCCCACGATGTTCGTCACGTCCTGCGGCGCGACCTGCCCGAGCTGCTGCACGAGCGACTCGGCCTGGTCGGGCGTGATGATGACGCTCGCCAGCGCGAGGAGGAACAGCAGGAACGGGAAGAGCGCCAGCACCGCGGAGTAGGTCACCGCCGCCGCCCAGTCCGTCAGGTTGTCCTGCGCGATCTCGTCCTTGACCGCGACGCCGAACTCCTTCCAGCTCATCCCTCTGCCGGGAAATCTCACGCCGCACCTCCGGCAGGAACGTTGCGCACGCCCTCGGCTGGTGTCTCGGGGGGCTGCGGGCGGCGAGCGGAGCGGTCGCCGCAGGTCTCTTCATGAGTCGCGCCCGGCCTCGAGGCGCAGGCCCGCGGGGACGAGCAGGCGCTCGGCGAGCGCGAACGCGCCCTGGACTGCGAGCGCCAGGCCCGCCGCCGGCAGGGCGCCCTCCAGGATGAGGCCGAAGTCGTCGAGGCGGATGCCGGTGAAGATCGGCTCGCCGAGCCCGCCCGCGCCGACGAGCGCCCCGAGCGTCGCCGTGCCGACGCAGATGACGGCGGACGTCTTCACGCCGGCGAGGATGGCGCGCGAGGCCATCGGCAGCTCGACGAGGCGGAGTCGCGCCCGCTCCGGCAGCCCGAGCGCGCGCGCCGACTCGCGCACCTCGAGCGGGATGGCCGCGAGGCCGGCGTGCGTGGCGCGGAGCGTGGGCAGGAGCGCGTAGACGAACAGCGCGAACAGCGCGGGCTTCGCGCCGATGCCGAGGAGCGGCAGCGTCGCGACGAGGAGCGCGAGCGACGGGATCGTCTGCACGCGGCCCGTGATGCCGAGGCGCGCGGCGCCGCGGCGCCGGCGCCGCTCGGCGAGGACGCCGAGCGGCACCGCCACCGCGATCGCCGCGCCGAGCGCGGCGGCGACGAGCCCGAGGTGCTCGGCGGTCCGGCGGAGCACGCGCGCGACGCGCCCCTCGACGCGCGGCGCGGAGGTGACCCCGAGCGCCGCGCGCAGGAACTCCGCCGCGACGGTGGCCTCCGGGATGCGCTCCAGCCGGGCGCGCGCGTTCATGCGGATCATGTCCTCGGTGGTGATGCGCCCCTCGAGGCGGCTCGCCGCGGCGAGCGCGGCCGCGGCGGGCGCGGCGAGCCCGTCGCGGGAGAGGAGGACGGCGCGGTACGACGGGAAGGCCCGGCGGTCGTCGGCGAGGACGCGCAGGCCGAGCGCCGCGATCTCGGCGTCGGTGGAGTAGAGGTCGGTCGCGTCGAGGTCGCCCGAGGCGACGCCGCGGTAGGCGACGTCGTGGTCGAGGCCGCGCACGCGCAACGCTTCGAGGCCGTAGCGCGCCCGCAGCACCGGCCAGCCGTCCTGGCGATCGAGGAACTCGTGCGACAGGCCGACGCGCAGCCCTGGGTGGCGGGCGAGGTCGGAGAGCCTGGTGAGCCCGAGCTTCGCGGCGACGTCACCGCGCACGCCGATGGCGTAGGTGTCGTCGAACCCGAGCGGCCGGCCCATGCGCACGCCGCGGGCGGCGAG
>JBJMQK010000637.1:0-15334 GCA_045802735.1 Anaeromyxobacteraceae bacterium
GCCGCGCGGCTCCTCGGCATCACCCAGTCGGCGCTGTCGAAGCGGCTCAAGGCCGCGCGCGAGCCGTGACGGCCGGTCGCACCCGGACGCGGGCGAGGTCCGTCGCCGGGCGGGAAAGGGGCATGAGAGAGCTCATCTGCAGGAGCCCGCTCATGTGGCGCCGGATCGCGCGCTGGCCGGCGTCCTCCGGCGCGGCGGGGTCCCGGCGCATGAGGTCCCTCATGACCATTGCGGGCGCCGGGCGCGCCGGAAACCGCCGCGGGAGCGCGTTCTGGCAGCGCCGCGGCGCTGGCATCCGGCGTGCTCTACCCGCCCGTGCACACCGGCCCGCGCGCCGGTGAAAGGAGACGGTCATGGCGATGTTCTGGACCCAGTTCGCCCTCGTGCTCGGCGCGATCCTGCTCGGCATCAGGAAGGGAGGCGTCGCGCTCGGGATGATCGGCGGGCTCGGCGTCGCCGTGCTCGTGTTCCTGTTCCGCGCGGCGCCGTCCGAGCCGCCGATCGCGGTGATGCTCATCATCCTCGCGGTCGTCACCGCGTCGGCGACGCTGCAGGTCGCGGGCGGGCTCGACTACCTGGTGCAGATCGCGGAGCGCCTGCTGCGCGCGCACCCGAAGTACGTGACGCTGCTCGCGCCGCTGTGCACCTTCGTGCTCACGATGTGCGTCGGCACGGGGCACGCGGTGTACGCGCTCCTGCCCGTCATCTCGGACGTCGCGGTGCGCACGCGCATCCGCCCCGAGCGCCCGATGGCGATCTCGAGCGTCGCCTCGCAGATGGGGATCACGGCGAGCCCGGTCGCCGCCGCGGTCACGACGTTCCTCGGCTACTCGGCCAAGATGGGCACGCCGGTCACGATCTACGACATCCTCAAGATCACGATCCCGGCCGGCATCGTCGGCGTCATCGCCGCGTCGCTGTGGAGCCTCAACCGCGGGAAGGACCTCTACACCGACCCCGAGTTCCTCGCGCGCCTCGACGACCCCAAGTTCAAGGCGTCGCTCGACGTCTCCGTGACGACGCTCGGCAAGGAGCTGCCGAAGACCGCGAAGCTCTCCGTCGCGCTCTTCTTCGGCGGCGTCCTGTTCATCGTGCTGCTCGCGCTGCGCGACACCGCGGCGAACGCCGGAGTCCACCTGCCGCAGATCGTCCCGCTCCTCGACGGGAAGCCGGTGCCGATGACGACCATCGTGCAGATCGTGATGCTCGGCATCGGGGCCGTCATCCTCTTCGCCACGAAGGTGAAGGCCTACGACGTCGCGAAGTCGACGGTCTTCTCCGCCGGGATGGTCGCGGTGGTGTCGATCTTCGGCATTGCCTGGATGAGCGACACCTTCGTCTCCGCCAACAAGGGCTTCCTCGTCTCGAAGATCGGCGACATGGTGCGGTTCGCGCCCTGGACGTTCGCCCTCGCCATGTTCTGCGTCTCGGCGTTCGTGAAGAGCCAGGCGGCGACGCTCACGGTGATGATCCCGTTCGGCATCGCGCTGAAGCTCCCCGCGACGCTGATGCTCGGCCTCATGCCCGCGAGCTACGCGTACTTCTTCTTCGCCTTCTACCCGAGCGACATCGCCGCGATGAACATGGACCGGACCGGCACGACCCGGATCGGGAAGTACCTCCTCAACCACAGCTTCATGATCCCGGGCCTCATCGGCGTGTCCGTCTCGACGGTCGTCGCCTACGGACTCTCGAAGATCGCGTTCTAGGGAGTCACGCGACCCCCGCGAGGTCGGCGTCCCCGGCGCGTCCGACGCTATGGAGGGACGATGCCACCGTTCTCGCGGGGCGAGGAGCCCTTCCCGGTGTCGAGCGCGTGGCGCGGTGACGCGCGAGACCTCCTCGAGCGCGCGATCCACCGCCACGGCGGCTGGTCGAGGTGGAAGGCGCTCGCGGGCGTCGCGCTCTTTCCCTCGATCCTGCGCGGCCTCGTGCCGGCGACGAAGGGCCTCGGCCGGACGTTTCCGCTGCCGCCGCGGATCGACGTCTGGCCGCGCGAAGCGGCGGCGGTCTTTCGCGACTTCCCCGCCGCGGGCGAGCGCGGCGTCTTCTCGTCCGGCCGCGTGACCTCGTTCGACGCGGGAGGCGTCGCGACCGCGGTGGACGACGCCCATCGCCGGTCGTTTCAGGGCTTCCGGAAGTACCGGCGCTGGTCGCCGCTCGACGCGCTGTACTTCTTCGGTTACGCGCTCACGCACTATCTCGGCCTCCCGTTCACGCTCGTCGACGGCGAGCCCCTGCGGCTCCGCAGCGCGACCGCCGGCGGGCGACGCTTGCGCGGCGTCGAGGTGCGGCTGCCTCCCGAGCTGCACACGCACTGCAGGACGCAGACGTTCTACTTCGACGGCGAGGGGCTCCTGCGCCGGCACGACTACGTCGCGGAGGTGCTGGGGGCCTGGGCGCGCGGCGCTCACCTGTGGGAACGGTACGTGGAGCTGAGCGGGCTCCCCGTCGCTCAGCGGCGCCACGTCGTCGCGCGCCTCGGGACGCGGACGGTGCCGGCGGTGGCGCTGCACGCCGAGATGGAGGTCGCCCTCGTCAAGGGCCCCGCGCCGGAGCGGTGACCAGCGCCGCGGACGCGCACGCGCCGGGTACGACGCACATCGCCGGTGGTATGAAGGAGCCTCCGTCTCCTCCGCCGGGAGTCCCCCATGCCCCACCTCCGCCGCGTCGTGCCCGTCCTCCTCGCCGCGTCCCTCGCCGCCTCCTGCGCGACGTCGGGGCGCAGCGCGAGCCCGCCGCCGGGTGCGCAGCCGGCGCCGGCCCCGGACTACGCCGCGATCGTCGCCGCGCCCGACCGCCTCGCGGAGGATCGCGCGCTCGACGCGGGGCGCCGGCCGGCGGAGCTGCTCGCGTTCCTGCAGGTGCGCCCGGGGATGCGCGTCGCCGAGCTGGGCGCGATGACCGGCTACACCTCCGAGCTGCTCGCTCGAGCCGTCGGGCCCACCGGAACGGTGTTCGCCCAGAACTCGAGGACCTTGAACTCGCTCGCCACCCCGGGCTGGCCGCGGCGGCTCACCCGGCCGGCGATGCAGCGCGTGGTGCGCGTCGACCGCGAGTTCGAGGCCCCGCTGCCGCCCGAGGCGAAGGACCTCGACCTCGTCGTGATGCACGCCGTCTACCACGACACCATCTGGATGGGCACCGACCGGGCTCGGATGAACCGGGCCGTGTTCGAGGCGCTGCCGCCGGGCGGCGCGCTCGTCATCGTCGACTCGAGCGCGAGCCCGGGCGCGGAGGTGATCCCGACGGCGTACGACCTGCACCGGGTGGACGAGCAGCTCGTCCGCCGCGAGGTGGAGGCGGCGGGCTTCCGCCTCGCGGGCACCGCCGACTTCCTGCGCAACGCGGCGGACGCGCGCGACTGGAGCCCGGCCCCGCTCGACGCCGCCGCGCGGCGCGGCACGAGCGACCGCTTCGCGCTGCGGTTCGTGAAGCCGTGACCCCATCCGTTCGCCCTGAGCGGAGCGCAGCGGAGTCGAAGGGCGGAGCGCTCGCCGGGAGCGCCTGCTACGTCGACGCGGCCTCGCTCGCCTCGACCGTGGCGGCGGCCGCGGGCACCGTCGCCGCGGGCGTGCGCAGGGCAGGGCGGGCGCGCGCCGCGACGGGCGCCGCGACCGGCTCGGCCCCGAGCTCGCTCGTGGCCTTCTTGAAGTTGCGGATGCCGCGCCCGAGCGCGTCGCCGAATTGCGGGAGCTTGCTCGGCCCGAAGACGAGCAGGACCATCGCCAGGACCATCAGGAGTTCGCCGGTTCCCATGTGCATGGTGTGACAGTGGCGACCGCGCCGGCGGGGAGCGAGTGCCGCGAGTGTGGGACTCTCGGTCGCACCCTACAGGAGGGTGAGCTGGCGCGCCGGCTCGGGCGGGTCGAGCAGCTCGGGGCCGTCGTTCGAGACCGCGTTCACCCGCGGCGACACCTCGCGCATCGAGAGCGACGCGTCGGGCGCCGGTGCGAGGAGGCCCATGTCGCCGCGCGCGAGCCACGCCTCCGCTGTCTCCGGCGAGAGCAGCGCCGGCATGCGATCGTGGACGGGGCGCATCCGCTCGTTCGCCGCGGTCGTCAGGATGACGAAGGCGAGGCCGCCCTCGCGCGGCGCGGCGAGCCCGGCGAAGAGGAGCGGCATCCCTCCCGGATCGTGGAACCAGAGCGGCTGCCGCGCGGAGCGCGCGCCGCGCCACTCGTAGAAGCCGTCGGCCGGGACGAGGCAGCGCCCGTCCGCGCAGGCGCGCCGGAAGGTGGGCAGCGAGGCCGCCGTCTCGCTCCGGGCGTTGATGAGGAGCCCACCGTCGAGACCGTCGAGCCCGAACCGCGCCGGCACGAGCCGCCGCCGCCCGGCGCCGTCGAGGCGCACGATCCAGTGCGCGTCGGTGGGCGCGATGTTCCAGCGCGGCCGGTAGAGCCGCGCGTGCTCCCGCTCCACCTCGGCGCCGAAGGCGCGCGCGGCCTCGTCGATGTCACGCGCCGTGAGGGTGAAGCGGCCGCACATGGGGCCGAGGATAGCATCGCTCCTCGGTCCCTCGATCACGGCCTCCACCCGGGCGGCGGCCGCGCGAAGCCGTCGCGCCGGAACGGGGTCGCGGTCTCGCGCAGCCAGGCGTCGTCGTCGCCGCGCGCGTACCGTCCGTCGACGTCGACGCCGAGCGCGAGGAGCCCGTCGCGGTCGTCGTAGCGCAGCGAGAGCACGGCGTCGGGACGCGCGCTCTCGCGCTCGAACGCGACCGACTGGACGGGAGAGCCGTGCTCCTCGCCGAACTCGGTCCCGAGCCCGGGGCGCGACAGGCCGCGGTCGGCGCGGCGCCCGTCGAGGGACGGCGCCGCGGACGGCGCGGGCGCTGCGCCCCCCTTGCTCTCGGACCGCTCGGACCGGGCCTCGGGCCCGTGCGCCTCGTCCGAGGGCGCGCCGTACGGGAGCGGCCGCCGGGGCGGCGGGACCGATCGCTCCCGGAAGAGAGCGACGCCGATGACGCCCACGTCGCGCGCATCGCCCATCTGCGAGGCATAGGAGCGCGGCACGCTCGAGAAGCGGAACGCGGCGACGGCGGCGTCGCTCAGCCGGAACCCGTCGATCGTCAGCTGCCCGTACGGCTCGACGAGGTAGCCGCGCTTCGCCGAGGAGGCGGGGCGGCCGTCGACGACGTCGCGGCCGTCCACGGAGGCGACGACCTCGACGCGGCGTCCGGTCGCGTTGCGGAACCGCAGCAGGTAGCGCTGGCCCTTCACGCCGAGGACGTACGTGCGGCCGCGGTGCTCGAAGGTGGGGAGGGTCGCACCCGCCTCGTCGACGAGCTCGACGGCGGCAGGGCCCCAGCGCGCGGGGCGCTCCGGGGCGGCGAGCGCAGGGCGGCAGCTGGCGACGGCGAGGAGCGTGACGGCGAGGAGGGCGGTCGAGGAGCGCATGGGCGGTTCTCCCTTTCGCGAGAGAGAACGCACGACCTCTGGTAAAGGATCTGCGTCGCCCGCTGCTGGGGGGCGGCGCGGCGCCCTGCAGGTTTGCTTGGGACGCCCGGACCGGAGTAGGGTCAGCCCCTACATTGACGACATCGCGGGAGTCCAGGATGGCCAGGCAGCGCCCCAGGTCTCGACGGCTGGCCAAGATCCCGAGCGGCGTCCGGGGGCTGGACGAGATCACGGACGGCGGACTTCCCGCCGGGCGACCGACGCTCGTCTGTGGCGCGGCCGGATCGGGCAAGACGCTCCTTGCCATGGAGTTCCTCGTGCGGGGCGCCCTCGAGCACGGCGACCCCGGCGTGTTCGTGTCCTTCGAGGAGACGCGCGAAGAGCTCGTCGCGAATTTCGCGTCGCTCGACTTCGACCTGCCCGCGCTCGAAACGAGCAAGAAGCTCACCATCGACTACGTCCACGTCGATCGCAGCGAGATCGAGGAGACCGGCGAGTACGACCTGGAGGCGCTGTTCATCCGCCTCGGCGACGCCGTCGACAGCATCGGGGCGCGACGCCTCGTCCTCGACTCGGTCGAGACGCTGTTCTCCGGGCTCTCGAACGCCGCGATCCTGCGGGCCGAGCTGCGGCGGCTGTTCCGGTGGATCAAGGAGCGCGGCCTCACCGCGATCGTGACCGGCGAGCGCGGCGAGCGGACGCTCACGCGCCACGGCCTCGAGGAGTACATCTCCGACTGCGTCATCGTCCTCGACAACCGCCTGGTGAACGAGATCGCCACGCGTCGGATGCGGGTCGTGAAGTACCGTGGCTCCGCCCACGGCTCGAACGAATACCCGTTCCTGCTCGACGAGAAGGGCCTCTCGATCCTGCCCGTCACGTCCCTCGGGCTCGACTACCCGGTCTCCGCGGAGCGGGTCCCCACGGGCGTCCGTGACCTCGACGAGATGCTCGGGGGCCGCGGGTTCTACCGCAACTCGAGCGTGCTCTTGTCGGGCAGCGCCGGCGCCGGGAAGACCAGCTTCGCGGCGCACTTCGCGGACGCGACGTGCCGCGCCGGCGAGCGCTGCCTCTACTTCGCCTTCGAGGAGTCCGCCGCCCAGCTCGCCCGCAACATGCGCTCGATCGGGGTCGATCTCGACCGCTGGGTGAAGAAGGGGCTCCTCACCATCTCCGCCTCGCGCCCGACCCTCCACGGGCTCGAGATGCGCCTGCTGCGCGCGCACCAGCTCGTCGAGGAGCACCGCCCCACATCGGTCGTGATCGATCCGATCTCGAACCTCGTCATGGCCGGCACGGCGCTCGAGGCGCGCTCGATGCTCACCCGCCTCATCGACTTCCTGAAGAACAAGGGCGTGACCGGCGTGTTCACGAGCCTCCTCGCCGGTACACACGCCGCCGAGGAGACGGCGGTCGAGATCTCGTCGCTCATCGATACGTGGGTGCTCCTGCGGGACACCGACGCGGGCGGCGAGCGCAACCGGACGCTCACGATCGTGAAGTCGCGCGGGATGGCGCACTCGAACCAGAGCCGGGAATTCGAGCTCGGCAGCGCCGGCATCTCGCTCGTCCCGGTCCTCCGCGGCGCCGCTGGCGCGATCACCGGATCGGCGCGCCTCGCCGATCAGGCGGAGCTCGCCGCGCGGCACGCGCAGCTCGACCGCAAGCGCGCCGCGCTGGAGGCGCAGATCGACGCGATGCGGAAGTCCTTCGCGGCGGAGGCGGCGGAGGTGCTCCCCGTGAACGACGAACCGCCCGGGACGAACGGCGCGCGCCGCCGCGCCCCCTCCTCGGTCGCCGCAGGCCGCGATCGCGCTGGCTCGGTGCGCGCGCGGAGGCATTCGTGACGCGTGCGGCGAAGGCGGGCGGCACCCCGCGGACCAAGCGCAACGGCGCGAGCGCGATCTGGCGGCTGCGGCTCTATGTGGCCGGACGGACCGGGAAGTCGGCGATCGCGCTGCGTAACCTGGAGCGGATCTGCGAGGAGCACCTCGAGGGCCGCTACCGCATCGAGATCGTCGACCTGCTGGAGAACCCGCGGCTCGCGCGCGGAGACCAGATCCTCGCCGTGCCGACGCTCGTGCGGCAGCTCCCGCCGCCCGTGAAGAAGATCATCGGGGACCTGTCGAACGCGGACCGCGTCCTGGTGGGCCTCGACCTCAAGGCCGTCCCGGCGCGGGGTCGCTGATGCCCCGGCGGGCCGAAAAGCCGACCGGCGCGAGCGACGCAGCTGGGCCGGAGTACGTGCTGCGCCTGTACGTCACCGGCTCGACGCCGCGGTCCACCCAGGCCATCCTGAACCTGAAGGCGATCTGCGAGCAGCACCTGCAGGGCCGCTACGAGCTGCAGGTCATCGACGTCTACCAGCAGCCGGGGCTGGCGAAGGACGAGCAGATCGTCGCGACGCCGACGCTCATCAAGGTGCTCCCCGCTCCGCTGCGGCGGCTCATCGGCGACCTCTCGAGCGAGGAGCGCGTGCTCCTGGGGCTGGATCTGAGGCCGAAGGACCCCGGCTGATGGCGCGGGGCACGGCAGCCGACGGCGCCCCGCGGGAGGTCGCCACCCTGCGAGCGAAGCTCGCGGATGCCGAGGCACGGCTCGCCGACGCCGAGGAGACGTTGCGCGCGATCCGCAGCGGCGAGGTGGATGCCCTCGTCGTCGACGGGCCGGACGGCGAGCGCGTGTTCACCCTCGTGGGCGCGGAGCGTCCCTACCGGATCCTCGTCGAGGCGATGAACGAGGGCGCCGCGACGATCGATCCCTCCGGCGTGATCCTCTACTGCAACGCGCGCTTCGCCGAGATGCTGCAGCGCACCCTCGAAGCGGTCATCGGCAGCTCGTTCCGCCACCTCGTGTCACCGCGCAGCGAGCGCGCTCTCGACGCGCTCATCGAGGCGTCGGTGCGTTCGGGCGCGGCGAAGGGAGAGGTGTCACTCGACGGGCGCGAGCGCGGCGAGCTCCCGTTCCAGCTCTCGCTGTGCGCCATCCCGGCCGCGCCGGGCGTCCTGGGGGTCGTCGCGACCGATCTCTCGGAGGTCGAGAGCCTGCGCCAGGCGCTCCGCGCCCGCGACGACTTCCTGTCGATCGCGTCGCACGAGCTGAAGACGCCGCTCGCCGCGCTCATGCTGACGGTGGACGCGCTGCGGCGCGTGGCCCAGAAGAACCCCGGGCTGCCGCCGCGCTTCGCGACGAGCCTCGACGGCGCCTTCCGCCAGGCGTCCCGCCTGGCGCAGCTCGTGAACGACCTCCTCGACGTCTCGCGGCTTCAGGCCGGCCGCGTCGAGCTGAGCCTCGACGACACCGACCTGCTCGCGGTGGCGCGCGACGTCGTGGAGCGGCTGCTCCCGTCCTCGCAACGCGCGCGCTGCACGGTCGAGGTCCGGGCCGCCGGCCCGGTCCTCGGTCGCTGGGACCGTGATCGCCTGGAGCGCGTCGCGACGAACCTCGTCTCGAACGCGATCAAGTACGGCGCCGGCGCGGCGGTCGTCGTCGAGGTCGCGCAGCGCGAGAACGCGGCGCGGCTCTCCGTGGAGGACCACGGGATCGGCATCGCACCCGAGCACCAGGCGCGCATCTTCGAGCGGCTCGAGCGCGCGCCGAACGCGCGCGAGTTCGGCGGCCTCGGGCTTGGCCTGTGGATCTGCCGCGAGATCGTGACGCTCCACGGCGGGACCATCCAGGTCGAGAGCTGCCTCGGGGAGGGCGCGCGCTTCGTCGTCGATCTCCCGACAGCCGCCGGCTGATGTCACGCCCCGGCTCGGGCTCCCGCGAGGCGACGACGCCCACCCCGGTGACGCGCCGCACCCAGATTCCCGCCCCCTCGTGGACGGTCCCGCTCCCCCGCCCGCGGCGTTTCTCGCTACTGTGGCGACATGAACCCTGCGCGGCGCCTCGCCTCCGTGCCCTGCCCCGCCGGACTCGGGGATCGACGGGACGATGCCCCACGGCCCAAAGCCGCGGCGCAGCTCCGGGCCGTCCCTGACTGCGGCGCTTCCGACCGCGGCGATCCCGGATCCGAAGCGCTGCGCCGCGTCGTCCTCGTCGTGGACGACGACGACGATCTGAGGAGCGCGCTGGCGCTCGCGCTCGAGCTCGATGGCTGGACGGTGATCGAGGCTCGCGACGGCGAGGAGGCGCTCGCGGTCGCTTTTGACGCCCCGCCGACGGTGATGGTGCTCGACTGCCGGATGCCGAAGAAGTCGGGCCAGGAGGTCTACCGCGAGCTGCGCAGCGCCGAGCTGTCCTTCCCGGTGCTGCTGGTGACCGCGGGGACCGACGTCGAGCAGATCGCCGCGGAGCTCGGGATCGCGCATTTCCTGGGGAAGCCGTTCGGGATCGACGAGCTCAACGCGGCGCTCGAGCGCGCGATCGAGCCCCCCACCGACCGGAGCTGAGGCGCTTCCGTCGCGTCATCAGCGCGTCGTCACCGGCCCCGCGGCGACGAACTCGAAGTCGCTCCCGCCGAGGCTCTTCAGCGCGCCCAGGTCGTCGTCGTCCCAGCGCGGATCGGGTGCGCCGGTCACGTACCAGTTCGACCCGTTGTCGGCGAGGATCATGCCGTACCGCTGCAGCGCCCTCGCGACGACGCGCGCCTGCGGTGTCATCCTCGACAGGTCGACGCTCGCCTTGAGCCGCGCCCGCGCGCCCATCGGCGGCACGTCCGGGTCGAGGACGCTCGACGCGAAGTGGCGCGCCGGCGAGACGTAGCCGTGCTGCGTGCTGACGGCCGTGAAGCGCAGCGCGTGGCGGATCTCGCCCGCGGCCGCCTCCTCGTACCGCGCGAGGCCCCGAGCTTATCTGAACGTCACGTGCGCAGTGCTGGAGGTGTCGCTCGCACCCGGACCGGCCCACCGGCGCGTTCCCACAGGAGCGCTTGACTCGACCTCGGATCGCCGTAACGTGCTGCGCCGCATGCCGGGCACAGCGCACGAGGTCCGGCCGTCCGCCCCCGCCGCGGCCGGCTCCTCCTTCTCCGCCATCGCAAGGGAGTGGCTCCTGCCGTCGCGCGCGATGCGGCGGCGCGCCTGGCCGCCCGCGCTCGGCCTCCTCTACATCCTCGCGGTGGCGCTGCTCGGCGGGCTGCGCGGCGACCACGTGCTCATCGGGCTCCTCGGCTTCCTGGATCTCTACAACGAGAAGGCGCGCCTGTTCCTCGCCGTGTTCTTCCCGTTCATCCTGACGGGCGTCGTGTTCGATGGGATGCGCTACTTCTACTGGCAGGGGATCGAGGGGCGGGTGCACGTCGCCGAGCCGTACCTCGCGGAGAAGGCGTGGTTCGGCGTCGGCGGGCGGACGCTCAACGAGCTGTTCCTCGAGCACCACTGGGCGGTGCTCGATGTCGCCTGCGGCTTCGCGTACCTCACCTACGTCGGCGAGTACCTCTTCCTCGCGTTCGTCGCCTTCTTCCGCCGCCGGCTCGAGGTCGCGGTGACGCTCGGGCGCGCGTTCCTCCTCGTGAACGTGATGGGCTACGTCACCTACTTCGTCTACGCCGCGGCCCCGCCCTGGTACGTCACCCAGTACGGCCTCGGCCCGGCGCGGACCGACGTGCGCCCGGAGGCGGCCGCCGCCCACCGCTTCGACGCGCTCCTCGGGACGCACTTCTTCGACTCGATGTACGCCCGCGGCGTGGACGTGTTCGGCGCGTTCCCGTCGCTCCACGTGGCCTATCCGCTCATCGCGACGCTCGTCGCCTTCCGCGTGCGCGAGCTGCGCTTCGCGCGCTGGCCGGCGGCGGGGTTCTTCCTGCTCATGTGCCTCTCGGCGGTCTACCTGCAGCACCACTACGTCATCGACGCGGTGCTCGGGGTGCTGTACGCGCTCGCCGCGCTCGGCGCGGTCACGCTGTGGGAGCGCAGGCCCGCCCGGCGCTCGCCCGTGGCGGCGTGAGCGAGGCGAGGCCGATGCGCATCGGGGTCACGGGGGCGAGCGGGTTCATCGGCAACCACCTCGTGCGCTTCCTCCTCGAGCGTGGCGACCGCCCGGTGGCGCTCCTCGAGCGCGGCACCGACGCGCGGGCGCTCGCCGACCTCTCCGGCCGCTACGACGAGCGCTGGGGGGACCTCCTCGACCGCGCGTCGCTCGACGCCTTCGTGAAGGGCTGCGACCGCGTGATCCACCTCGCCGGCGTGAACCGCTACTGGGCGGACGATCCGTCGGTGTTCCAGCGGGTGAACGTCGAGGGCGCGCGCAACGTCGCCGAGGCGTGCCTCGCGCACGGGGTCGAGAAGCTCGTCCACGCGAGCAGCTGCATCACGCTCGGCGCGTCGGACCGGCCCGTGCTCCGCGACGAGGACTCCCCCTTCAACCTCGGCGACCTCGACTTCGCCTATGCGACGACGAAGAAGGCGGGCGAGGAGGAGATGAAGCGGCTCGCGCGCGAGCGCGGCCTCCCGGTGGTCATCGTGCACCCCACCTCCGCGATCGGCGAGATGGACCACGGCCCCACGCCGATCGGCAAGCCGGTCGCCGACATCGCGCGCGGGCTGTGGCCGGTCTACGTCGCCGGCGGCGCCTGCTTCATCGACGTGAAGGACGCGGTGCGCGGCATCTGGCTCGCGCTGGAGCGGGGCGCCGCCGGGCGGCAGTACGTCCTCGCCGGGGAGAACCTCTCGAACCGCGAGTTCATCTCGCTCGTCGCGGACGTCGCCGGCGCGCCTCGACCGAGGGTGAAGGTCCCCCGCGCCTGCCTCGCGCTCCTCGCCGGCGGCCTCGAGTGGACGGCGGACCACCTCACCCGGCGCCACCCGGCGGTCACCCGCAGCATGGCGCGCCTCGTCGGCCGCTACCTCTACTTCGACGGGCGGCGCGCGCGGGAGGAGCTGGGCTTCGAGGCGGGGCCGGTGCGGGGCGCCATCGAGCGCGCGGTGCGCTGGTTCAGGGCCGCCGCGTGAGCGAGGACCGGGACCTCGTCACCGGCGCGACCGGCTTCATCGGGGGGCACCTCGCGCGGCGGCTCGTCGCGGCCGGGCGGAGCGTGCGCGTCCTGTGCCGGCCCGGGAGCGCCGCGAGGCTCGATCCCGACGTGCGCGGCGCGGTCGAGGTCGCCCGCGGCGACGTCCGGGACGGCGAGGCGGTGCGGCGCGCGGTGGCGGGCGCGCGCCGCGTGTTCCACTGCGCCGGCCACGTCTCCGACTCGGGCAGCGAGGCGACGTTCGCCGCGGTGAACGTCGCCGGCACCGAGCGGCTCCTCGAGGCCGCGCGCGAGGCGGGCGTCGCGCGCTTCGTGCACCTCAGCTCGATCGCGGTCTTCGGCGTCCCGTCGCCCCCGGCGTTCGACGACGCGAGCCCCTACGGCCCGGGGAAGGACCTCTACTCGCGGACGAAGATCGCGGGCGAGGTCGCCGCGCTCCGCGCGCAGCGCGAGCGCGGGCTCCCGGTGACCGTGCTGCGGCCGGCGGTCGTGTACGGCCCGCACGGCACCTGGCTCGAGGAGCCGCTCGCGATGATCCGCGCCGGCAAGATGTTCCTCGTCGGCGGCGGCGAGGGGACCTGCCACCCCTGCTACGTCGAGAACCTCGTCGACGCGATGCTGCTCGCCGCCGAGCACCCGCGCGCCGTGGGCCGCGCCTACATCGTGGGCGACGACGAGCCGATCTCGTTCCGCGCCTACTTCGACCACCTGGCGCGCCTCGCCGGGAAGCGCGCCACGCGCCGGTCGATCCCGCTGCCCCTCGCGCGCGCCATGGCGACGGCGTTCGAGGCGGCGGCGCGCCTGCGCCGCTCCGAGGCGCGGCCGCTCCTCACCCACGTCGCGCTCGACATGGTGACGGCGCGGAGCACGATGTCGATGCGCCGGATCCGCGACGAGCTGGGGTTCTCGCCGCGCTACGGCGTCGAGGCGGCGATGGCCGAGGTCGGCGCGTGGCTCAGCCGCTGCGGGCGCCAGCCGTCGTAGGCGGAGGCGCTGCGGGCGCAGCCGACGGTGCACTGGTCGGCGCAGGGCTTCACCGTGTCGAACTGCCGCGCCAGGTCGTCGGGCGTGTAGCCGGCGAGGTCCTTCGCGAACATGCCGATCGTCTGGCTGCACCAGTGCACCTTGCCGAACTCGTCGACGTAGAGGTAGCGCGCGCCGGCGCGGCAGCGGAACGGCGCCCGCCCGTCGTCGATGAGGCGCTGCCGGTAGTCGCCCGACTCGCGCCCGGTGCTGCCGAGGAGCGACTTCACCTCGCGGAACGCGGCGAGCTGCTCGGCATCGAGCTGCAGCCGCCCCGCGCCGTCGTGGAGGAGCACGATGCGCGGCGTGAGGCCGAGGCGCTTCGTGAACCGCACCACCTCGAGCGCCTCGGAGGGCGGGGCGCTGCCGATGACGGCGCTCACGACGACGGTGAAGCGGGCGTGCTCCGAGAGCAGCTCGAGGCGCTTCTCGAGGTGCTCGAGCACCTTGATGGTGGTGTCGGTCCCCTTCACGCCGTCGATGCTGATCTGGAGGTCGGTGAGGCCGGCGTCGTTCAGCGCGAGGATCCCGTCCTTCGTGAGCCGGTAGCCGTTCGTGATCATCTGCCGGCGGCGGAAGCCCAGCTCGCGCATGCGCGCGACGATCCGCGGCAGCTCGGGGTGCATCGTGGGCTCGCCGCCGGTGAGGCACACCATCCACGTCCGCAGCTCGCGCAGCTTCGCGAGGCGCGCGTCGAGCAGCTCCCAGGCGATGGGCGCCGAGGTGCTGTCGTACTCGTTGCAGTAGCCGCACGTCAGGTTGCAGCGGCGCGTCACGACGAGGTGCGCGAGGAACGGGCCGCGGTGGAGCCAGGTCGTCGTTGCAAGCTGTGCCATGCGGTTCCCTGACCCCTTCATCTGTTCTGGGCCGGCGCCGCCCCGGCGGCGCTGCGCCAGTCCGGACCCAGCGCGCCGCGCCCGAGCACGACGAGCCCGAGCGCCGTCTCCGGGACGAACTGCATCATATGGTAGAGCACGCCCACCGCGATCCCTTGTTCGGGCGTCGCGCCGACGAAGACGCACGCCGCCGCGGCGCCCGCCTCGAAGAGGCCCACCTGCCCGGGCGTCAGCGGCACCGCGTTCGTGATGTTCACGAAGAGCAGCACCAGCGCCGCGCCGGCGAACGAGGGCGGCAGCGCCACGGCGTTCATGGCGAGGGCGATCTGGCCGAGGTCGACGAGCCACATGGCGATCGTCAGCGCGAAGACCGCCCCGGCCGCGCGCACCTCGCGCAACACGCCGAGCCCCTCGGCGGCGCGGCGCAGGAGCCCGCTCGGTCGCGCCCGCCCGGCGCGCGCCGCCCAGACGAGGAGGAGGAGCGCGACGAGCGCGCCGCCGGCGACGACACCGAGGGTGACGCGCACCTCCGGCGGGAGCGGCAGCAGGAAGGGGAGGGGGACGCAGAGGAGGCCGAGCACCGCGGCGTTGCAGATCTCCTCCACCACCAGCACCGCCACGGCGCCGGGCACCGGGACGCCGTCCCTGCGCAGGAGCGCGACCCGCACCGCCTGCCCGGCGCGCGCCGGGAAGAGGTTCGTGATCGCGCAGCCGGCGAGGCAGTACGCGTACAGCCGGCGCAGCGGCAGCCGCTTCACCGGGAGGAGCATGAGCTGCCAGCGCCAGACCTTCACGCCGAGGAAGAGGACGAGGTGCGCCGCGGTCATGAGCCCGACGAGGCGGTAGTCGGCGGAGGCGAGCGCCCGCCCGAGCAGCGCGAGGTCCACCCGGCGCGCGAGGAACAGGACGCAGACCGCCAGCGCGGCGACGCCGGCGAGGCGGCGGAGGTGCGTGCGGGCGCGTCGTCCGAGGGCGATGATCAGGCCCTCTTCCCGGCGGGAGTGGTGGCGCGCCCCGCCGCCGCGGGCGGCGCGGCCGAGGACGGACCGCCGGCGGCGCCGGGCCGCTCGCCCGAGGCGATCCAGAGCGCGGCCGGGAGCGCGGTGAGGTCGGCGACGAGCGCCAGGAGGAACGCCGCGGCGGTCATGACGCCGAACTGGCGG
>JBJMQK010000563.1:0-2569 GCA_045802735.1 Anaeromyxobacteraceae bacterium
GACGTCCAGGCCGACCCGCGCGCGATCGAGCAGGTCCTCGTGAACCTCCTCGACAACGCGGTGAAGTACGCGCCGGAGGGCGGCGACGTGCGGCTGCACGCGGCGCGCGAGGGCACGCGGGCCGTGCTCTCGGTGTGGAACAGCGGACCGGGGATCGACCGCCGTCACCTGCCGCGCCTGTTCGAGCGCTTCTACCGCGCCGACGAGGGCCGCAGCCGCGACCAGGGCGGGACCGGCCTCGGCCTCGCCATCGTGAAGCACCTCGTGCAGGCGCAGGGCGGCGACGTCGGCGTGGAGAGCGGCGCCGCCGGCACGCGCTTCTGGGTGAAGCTCCCTGCCGCACCCTGAGGTGTCGCCCCTGGATTTCTTCGCAGGAACTTCGCGGCAGCGTCACCGTTCCGTCACACGCCGGGGGTCTACATGGCACGTGAACTCTCCCCCAGGACGGCACCCATGAAGCGACTTCCGATCGCGCTGCTCGCCGCGGCGCTCCTCCCGGCGCTCGCCCGCGCGGACAACCTGCTCATCACCGGCGCCGGCGCGACGTTTCCGTTCCCCATCTACTCGAAGTGGTTCAGCGACTACAACAAGCAGCACCCCGACCTGCGCTTCAACTACCAGTCCATCGGCTCCGGCGGCGGCATCAAGCAGGTGACGGAGAAGACCGTCGACTTCGGCGCCTCGGACGCGCCGATGACCGACGAGGAGCTCTCGAAGGCGCCCGGCGTCCAGCACATCCCCACGGTGCTCGGCGCCGTGGTGGTCACCTACAACGCGCCGGTCGAGGGCCTGAAGCTCACCGCCGACACGCTCGCCGCCCTCTTCATGGGCGAGATCACGAAGTGGAACGACCCGAAGCTCGCGGCCGACAACGCCGGGGTGAAGCTGCCCGACACGGCGGTCACGGTGGTCCACCGCTCGGATGGCTCGGGGACGACCGCCATCTTCACCGACTACCTCGCGAAGGCGTCGCCCGCGTGGAAGGCGAAGGTCGGCGTGGGCAAGAGCGTGAAGTGGCCGGCGGGCCTCGGCGCGAAGGGGAACGAGGGCGTCACCGGGCTCGTGAAGGGCACGCCCGGAGCGGTCGGCTACGTGGAACTCGCCTACGCCAGCCAGAACAAGCTCTCCATGGCCTCGCTCAGGAACGCCGACGGGGTCTTCGTGAAGCCGTCGCTCGCCGGCACTTCCGCGGCCGCAGCCGGCGTCGACGTCCCCGCCGACTACCGCGTCTCGATCACGAACGCGAAGGGGAAGGAGAGCTACCCGATCTCGGCGTTCACCTACCTCCTCGTCTACAAGGACCAGGCGGACAAGGCGAAGGGCGAGGCGCTCCTCAAGTTCCTGTGGTGGGCCGTCCACGAAGGGCAGCAGATCGCGCCGAGCCTCGACTACGCGGCGCTCCCGAAGCCCGTCGTCGCGAAGATCGAGAAGACGCTCGAGACCCTCACCGTGCTGGGAAAGCCCGTCCCGCTTGCCTCCTCCCGCTGACATCGCGGCGCCCGCGCGCGCGGCGGCCCCGGCGACCCCGGTCCGCCGCGGGCGCGGCGCGCACGCCGGCGACAAGGTCTACGCGGCGACGCTCGGCGTCCTCGGCGGCGCCGTGCTCGCCGTGGTGGGCGTGGTCGTCCTCGAGCTGTACGCCGTCGCCCGCCCGGCGCTGGCGCAGGCGGGGCTGGGGTTCCTCCTGGGGACGGACTGGGACCCGGTGTCCGGGTCCTTCGGCGCGCTCGCCTTCATCTACGGCACGCTCGTGACGAGCGGGATCGCCATCTGCATCGCGCTGCCGGTGTCGGTCGGCCTCGCGCTCTTCCTCGCCGAGATGGGACCGCCGCGGCTGCGCCCCATCGTGTCGTACCTCATCGAGACGCTCGCGGCGATCCCGAGCGTCGTGTACGGGCTGTGGGGCCTCTTCGTCCTCGTGCCCCTCCTGCGCGAGGTGGTCGAGCCCGCCCTCGGCGGCGCGCTCGGGTTCCTGCCGCTCTTCCAGGGTCCGCGCATCGGCCTCGGCTACCTCGCCGCGGGCTTCATCCTCGCCATCATGATCCTGCCCACGATCGCCTCGGTGACGAGCGAGGTCCTGAAGACCGTCCCGGCGTCGCTCAAGGAGGGCGCGCTCGCGCTCGGCGCCACGCGCTGGGAGGCCATCCGGCTCGCGGTGCTGCCCTATGCGCGCCCCGGCATCCTCGGCGCGGCGCTGCTCGGGCTCGGGCGCGCGCTCGGCGAGACGATGGCCGTGACGATGGTCATCGGGAACTCGCCCGACATTCACGCCTCGCTGTTCGCGCCGGGGTACTCGCTCCCTTCCGTCATCGCGAACGAGTTCGCCGAGGCGACCGGCGCGGTCCACTCCGGGGCGCTCGCCGGGCTCGCGCTCGTGCTCTTCGGGCTCGCGCTCCTCCTCAACTCGCTCGCGCGGCTCCTCGTCCGCGCCGTGGCGCGCGGTCCGAGGCGCGCATGAGGTCCGTCCGCGCTCGACGTATCGTGAACGTCGCCGTGACCGCCGCCTGCGGCGCGATGGTCCTGCTCGCGGTGGCGCCGCTCGGGTCGCTCCTCTGGCTCGTCGTCTCTC
>JBJMQK010000588.1:0-4314 GCA_045802735.1 Anaeromyxobacteraceae bacterium
GTCCGCGTTCGCGATGCTCGTCGTGAACCGCGTTATCGTCCGCCTCGTGGCGCGCGCGGCGCGCCGCCGAGGCTACAACGTCCGCCGCTTCGCCGTCGCCGGCACGGGCGCGCTCGCCCGCGAGCTGGTGGCGAGCGTCGAGGGCCACCGCGAGTGGGGCATCGAGTTCGCCGGCTACATCGTCGAGGACGAGGGTCCGGAGGCGCTGCGCGCGCCGGTGCTGGGCCGGCTCGGCGAGCTGGGCCGCATCCTCGAGCACGAGGTGGTCGACGAGGTCTACTTCGCCATCCCGCGCGAGCGCCTCGAGACCATCGAGAAGGCCGTGCAGGTCTGCGAGGAGCTGGGGGTGAGCGCGAAGGTGTGCGTGAACTTCATCGAGAACCGCATCGCGCGCGGCGGGGTCGAGGAGCTCGACGGCCTCCCGATCCTCTCCTTCTCCACGACGCCGAGCGATGTCCTCGCGCTCGGGGCGAAGCGCGCCTTCGACATCATCACGAGCGCGGTCGCGCTCGTCCTGCTCTCCCCGATCTTCGCCGCCGTCGCGATCGCGATCCGCCTCGACTCGCGCGGCCAGGTTCTCTTCCGCCAGCGCCGCGTCGGCATGAACGGCCGCGAGTTCTTCCTCTACAAGTTCCGCAGCATGGCGATCGACGCCGAGCAGCGGCTGGCGGCGCTGCGCGCGCTCAACGAGGCGAGCGGCCCCGTCTTCAAGATGAAGGAGGACCCGCGGATCACGCGCGTCGGGCGCTTCATCCGCAAGGCGTCGATCGACGAGCTGCCGCAGTTCTGGAACGTGCTCAAGGGCGAGATGAGCATCGTCGGCCCGCGCCCGCCGCTCCCGAGCGAGGTGATGCAGTACGAGCGCTGGCAGCGGCGGCGCCTCAGCATGCGCCCCGGCATCACCTGCGTCTGGCAGATCAGCGGCCGGAGCGACATCGACTTCAAGTCCTGGATGGCGCTCGACCTCAAGTACATCGACAACTGGTCGCTCTGGGAGGACGTGAAGATCTTCTTCAAGACGATCCCGGTGGTCCTCATCGGGAAGGGCGCGCGCTGAACTCGCTGGCGAGGGGAGGGCGCCCCGGGGCGCCTACCCCCGCCTCTTCACCCGCCCGTCCTTGTCGAGGAAGAAGGGCTCCGCGATGCCCTCCTCGAACGTGGGCCGGGAGCCCTTCACGTCGGCGCCGAGGTCCGCGAGCGCCTGCAGCACCTCGCCGCGGACGCGGGCGTTGTCGCGGTCCCGGGCGAAGAGCTCGAGGAGCGCGACGCGCGCCTTCTCGCTGAGCGGCGGGCGCGCGATGACGCGCAGCGCGGCGATGCGCACGTCGTCGGAGAAGTCCTCGAGGAGCGGCAGCACCGACGCCTCGAGGTCCGGGGCGGCCGCGAGGTCGCCGCCGTGCTCGGCGAGCCACGAGAGCAGCACCAGCTTCTTCTCCGGATCGCGCGTGTACTCGCGCCCGAGGCGCTCGAGGAGCGCCAGCACCGTCGCGACGACCTCCGACGACGGCCGCAGCGCCGCGAGCACCCTGATCCCGTGCGAGATCCCCGACTCCTGCGTCTCGATGAACTCCTTCACCGGCGCGATGGCCTCGTCGCCGGCCTCGACGAGGATGCGGCGGACGTCGTCCTTCTCCTCGTCGTCGGTGATGCCGGGATCGGCGCGGATGGTGAAGCGCAGGCAGAGCACCGACAGCGCCTCGGGCGTGCCCATCGCGCCGAGCTGCTCGATGACCTTCTGCCGGTTCTCCGGCGGGCCGTACTTCTCGGTGATCTTCTGCGCCTGCTTTTTCAGGGAGCCCTTGCCGCCCCCCTTCGCTCCGAAGAAGTCGAAGATCCCCAAGGCCCACCTCCGCGCGCACGCGCGCGCCGGGTTCTACAACGAGATCTCGGCGCGCGGGTCGCCTTTGTAGAGGCCCTCGAGCCCCTTGACGGCGCGCTCGAGCCCCGCCGAGTGCTCCGGCAGCACGATGCGGAGCACGGCGTACAGGTCGCCGCGCTCGCCGCCGCGCAGATCGGGCAGGCCCTTCCCGCGGAGCCGCAGCTTCTTTCCGCTCTGCGCGCCGGCGGGGACGCGCAGCCGCACCGGCCCCTCGAACGTGGGCAACGTCACCTCGCCGCCGAGCGCCGCCTCGGGGACCGTCACCGGCAGGTCGATGTAGAGGTCCCGTCCCTCGCGCCGCACGTACGGGTGCTCGCGCAGCTTCACCTTGAGGTAGAGGTCGCCCGCCCGGCCGCCGTGCGCGCCGGCGCCGCCTTGCCCGGCGAGGCGGATCATCGACCCGTCCACGACGCCGGCCGGGATCTTCACGCGCAGCGTCCGCCCATCGAGCCGGAGGTCGCGCTCGCCGCCGAGCACCGCGTCCTTGAGGTCCACCTCCACCTCGGCCTCGGCGTGGGCGCCGTGCGCGGGCGCCCGTCGGCCCGCGCCGCGCGCCCGACCGCGCGCCGCGCCGGCGCCGAACAGGTCCTCGAAGATGCTGCCGAAGTCGAAGCTGCCGTAGTCGCCGACGTTCACCTCGCGGAAATCGCCGAAGTCGAACGGCATGCCCCCCTGCGGAGCGCCCTGCCGCTTCCACTGGCGGTACGCATCGGCCTTCGCCGGGTCGAAGCCGCTGCGCAGCGAGTCGGCGCCGAACTCGTCGTACAGCGCGCGCTTCTTCGGGTCGCCGAGCACCTCGAAGGCCGCCGTCGCCTCCTTGAACTTCTCCTCCGCGCCCTTGTCGCCGGGGTTCACGTCGGGGTGATGCTTCTTCGCGAGGCGGCGGTACGCCTTCTTGAGGTCCTCCGCGCTGGCGGTCCTCGGCGTTCCCAGGATGTCGTACAGGTCACGCTCGGGCACGCGGGGAACGTAACGCGCCGCGGGGTGACGTCAACGCGCTCGCCCGTCGGTCGCACGGGGGAGGGGCCCCAGCGCGCGCTCGCCCGCGCGGGGCGGTGTGACTAGAATGCGGCCCATGGGACGCCTGGCCCGCGCGCTCGTCGTCACCTTTGCTGCGGCCTTCGCGGCGGCGCTCGGGGCACCGGCCTCCGGCGCGGCGCCCGCGGTGGTGGAGCGCGTCGTCGCGGTCATCCGCTCGCCGGCGGCGCAGCAGCCCCGCATCCTGACGCTCACCAAGGTCGAGGAGGAGACGCGCGTCGCGCTGGTCGCGCGCGGCGGAACGCTCGCGGCCACAGCAAAGCTCGACGCGCAGGCGCTGCGGGCCGGCCTCGACTGGCTCGTCGACCAGACGCTCCTCGCCGACGAGGCGGCCCGCCTGCAGATCCCGGACGTCGACGCGGTCGAGGTCGCGGCGGAGCTCCAGCGCTTCAAGGCGCGGTTCCCCCGGCCGGCCGCTTACGCCGCCTTCCTCACGCGCCTCGACCTCGCCGAGGAGGATCTCGCCGGGATCATGCGGCGCGGCTCGCGCGTGCGGCGCTACCTCGAGAGCCGCCTCGGGCGCTCCGGCGACCTCACGGACGACCGCGCCGCGACCGAGGCGAAGGCCCTCGCCGCCGAACTGCGCGGCCGCGCCGAGGTGCGCGTCCTCTACGACTTCGGAGATCGAGCGTAATGCGCCGTCCACCGGACACGATGCGACCCGAGCCGCCGCCGCCCGAGCCGCCCTTCGGCTTCCGGCGCATGCGGCTCGAGGACCTCGACCGCGTCATGGAGATCGAGAAGGACGGCTTCACCCATCCCTGGTCGGCGGACCTCATCCGGCGCGAGATGGTGCACGACTGGTCGACCCTCCTCGTGGCGACGCGGACGCGCCTCGGGCCGGGTGGGCTGCCGGGCGAGGCGCTCGCCGGCTTCATCGTCTACTGGCTCGTCCACGACGAGCTGCACGTCCTCAACATCGCCACCGCCGTCGAGGAGCGGAGGAGGGGCGTCGCGCGCGCGCTCATGGAGGAGGCCGCCGCGCGCGGCCGCCGCGCCGGCGCCGTGCTCGCGACGCTGGAGGTGCGCCGGTCGAACGTGGGGGCGCTCGCGCTGTACCGCTCCCTCGGCTACCGGCAGGTCGGCGTGCGCCCGAACTACTACGTCGACGAGGGCGAGGACGCGATCGTGATGGTGGCGGATCTCTGACGTCCGTCCGTTCGCCCTTCGACTCCGCGCCCTGACGGGCGCTACGCTCAGGGTGAACGGACCCCAGTCCCGTTCGCCCTGCGCGTAGCCCTCGCGCAGCGAGGGCGGAGTCGAAGGGCGGCCCCGTTACAACGTCACGAGCCGCACCACGCTCGTCCCCGTGTCCGCCACGAGCAGTCGCCCGAGCTTGTCCACCGCGAGGCCGGTGGGGATCGAGAGGTCCGTCGCGTCGCCTTTGCCCTCGCGCG
>JBJMQK010000167.1:0-4465 GCA_045802735.1 Anaeromyxobacteraceae bacterium
CCCCTCCAAGAGCCCCGCCCAGATAACGGCGCCGGCAGGGCGCGTCCGGCGAAACGCGCGGGCGGGGCGGTCGAGGTGAGCGCTCGGGCCTTCAGTTCACGTAGTACGTGTCGCCCGACATCGGGAGGTCCTCGGTCTCCATCAGGAAGCGCTCGACCCCGCCGTCCTCGAGCGTGACGGTCTGGAGCTGAGCCGTGACGAAGTACGCGCGCGTCCCCTGCACGGCAGCGCGCAGCGCGAAGAATCCCGCGAAGTTGCCCTGCAGCGCGATCGGCGTCGCGACGTCGACGCTCACGATCGAGGTGCGCCCTCCCGGCGCGAACGCCGCGCCTGTGTTGCTGCCCACCACGACGCCGCCCGTCCCGAGGCCGGTGGGATAGTAGACGAGCTCGTAGTTCGTGACCTCGGCGCTCTGCACCGTTCCCATGACCTGGAAGGCCATCCGCACGAGGCGCATGGGCGCGACCGCCGAGGCGGTCACGTGGAAGACCATGGCGTCGACGCCGTTCTTGGGGGAGGCGACCGCATAGGTCGCGCGCGGGTTGACGCCGGTGAACGTCCACGTGGTGTCGGCGCGCGCGTCGCCAGTCGCGAGGGCGGTGATCGAGGCGGCGATGACGGCGAGAAGCGAGCTCTGGGTTCTCATGGTGTCCTCCTGGACGGGCGGCGCTGGTTCGCGGAGCACGTCCGGGTCCGTGAGAATCACGGCGATCCCGTCTTCGTGGTGCTCCTGTCAGGGTGACACTCAAAGGCGTGACATGAGACACCACACACCCATCAGAGTGGGTAACCACTGCCTCGCTGGCTAGTTCGAGTGGGTCGGGGGCCTGCGCGCCGGTCGCCGTACCGGCACCGCCGCGCGATGAGGGCTCGGAGGGAGTGACCTCTTCGCGACGGCGGCGTCGGCGCGGCGAGCGCGTGCTCCTCTCGGCAGAGGAGGCGTGCCCGGGGGACCGCAGCAGGTGGCCTGCCGGAGCATGATCGTGCACGCGAGGTGCCACGCACGAACCCGGCGCCATTCCTCGGCGTGAATACGTCGAGGAATCCGACAACCGGACGACCGGGGGTCGCCTCCGCCGTAGAAACCGGCGACGCCACAGGGCATTCTGGCGAGTTCAGGATCTGCCTGGGCCGTCCGGTTCCAGGACGATGGCGCGCCGCCTTCAGCTCAGGCGCGGGCACCCGCGCCGGCGCGCGACGCCGAACGCGCCGCGGTCGCGGCCGCCGCCTCGGCGTCGGTGAGGCCGTCCTTGAACTCGCTCCGCATGACGTAGTTGCGGGCCGTCTCGAGGAACCGCTCCAGCTTGCGGGACACGGTGCGGCGCGAGACGCCCAGCGCCACCGCGACCTCCTCGTGGTCCATCCCGTCGACGATCACGCCGACCGCAACCGCCTGCGTCGCGGCGTCGAACTGCGACAGGATGGCCTGCGCGAGGACGCGATCAGGGTAGGCGCTCGCCGAGGTGGTGGACGCGACCTCGAGGTCGGGGTCGGCCCGGTCCTCTCCCCGACGCATGCTGTTGCGGCGGACGTTCAGGCAGTAATTCGTGGCGACCTGGTACATCCAGGGGACGATCGCCTTGTGCTCGGTGAGCCGCTCCTCGTCGCGGACGAGCTTGAGGAAGACCTCCTGCGTCGCGTCGCTCGCAGCGTCGGGGTTCTTGAGGAGCCGCATGCAGCGTCGATACACGAACGGCCCGCACTGTCTGTAAAGGTCGGCGATGCGCCGCGCGTCGCCAGCCTGGGCTACTTCCAAAGGCACGGGCCACTCCCGGAAAGAACTGCCTCGAACTATCCGTACGCTAGGCACCGTAACTGCGCGGGGCACGGCCCTGATTGACGTAGGTCAATTACGACCCGTCTGGCGACGCACCAATGGAGTGGGCAGCCGCATCGCGGGTTGCAATTGCCCCAGCCGACGGGCGGCGCGACGGCGTGCACCCAGGAGTCGTGCGACCCATGAGAGAATGAGATATTTCTGGACACGCGGCGCGACCTGCGCCGCGGGAGACGGATGGACATGGCGAACGAGCGGGACGCGGTGACGGGTGACTCCGCGGGGCGGGCGGCCGAACGGGACGTGCTGGTCCGCCGCGTCGGCGCCGCGATCGACGGCCTCGTCCGCGCCGGCTATTTCTCGATCGACGTGGAAGGCGCCGAGCACGTCCCGCGCACGGGCCCGGTCCTCTACGCCCAGAACCACGCCGGGTGGTTCGCGCTCGACACCATCATCCTCGGCGGCGCCGTGGCACGGGCGGTGGGAGTCGAGCGGACGCCCTACTTCGCCGCGCACGAGGCCGCACTCCGCGCCCCCGTGGTGGGTCCGTTCTTGAGGCGCCTCGGCGGCCTCCCCGCATCGTCGTTCCGGAACCCGGAGCGGCTGCCGCCGGAGATCGAGTCCTACGGCATCTGCCCCGAGGGCGTGCGCGGCAACACGAAGCCGTTCTGGCGCGCCTACCGGATGCGCGAGTGGAGCCGGACGTTCGTGAAGGTGGCGCTCGTGCGCGGAGCGCCGATCGTGCCGGTCGCCATCCTCGGCGGCGAGGAGTGCCTGCCCGTCGCCTGGACGGTGGAGGTCCTGAAGCCGCTGCTCGGCTCGGTCGTCGGCCTGCCGCTCGTCCCGATCCCGCTCCCCACGCGCTGGAAGATCGTCTTCCATCCGCCGGTGCACGCCGTCCCCCACGGCCACCGCCTGCGCCCGGACCGCGACTACACCGCAGACGTCGCGCGCGAGGTGCAGGGCATCGTGCAGGCGACGCTCGATCGCGAGTCGCCGCGGCGCCCGCTCGGCAAGCTCGCCGCGGCCGTGTCGCGCCTCGGGCGCCGTGCCAGGGCGAACCCGGGGGACGCCGACCCGCTGCTCGCGCCGGACGGCGCGCCCGGGCCGGCGCCCGCCGCCTGAGCTCGCGGCCCTGGAAACGACCTCGCCCGGGCGACGGGCGTGGCTCGGGCGCGGGGCTCTGTTCGTGGCGCGGGCCGGCGGCCCGCTGCGAACTACATGTACCGGAAGGCCGCCGGACGGACGGCGTAGGTGCCGTCGCGGTTCGTCACGACGACCGTGGTGATGGTCCCGGCGCTGCCCTGGGGCACGAGGACGGTGACGGCGTTCGACGACTGGCTCGTCACGCGGGCCGCCTCGCCGCCCCACATCACCTGGACGTTCGCGAAGCCCGAGCCGGTGATCGTCACCTCGGTGCCGCCCTCGGCGGGCCCGGCGGCGGGCGACACGGCCGCGAGCTCCGGCTTCGCGGCGCGCTCGCCGTTGGGGCCGACGGCGGGCGCCGGAGGCGTGCGGTTGAAGGCGGAGGTGTCGGCGGACGGGTCGATCGGATAGATCGGCTCCGCCGGGGTCGCGCTGCCGGCAGCGCCGGCCGGCGCCTGGGCGGCGAGCGCGGTCGAGCCCTGGGAATCGGGCGCGCCGTAGGCGCTGGCGCTGCGCGCGCTCGCGCTCGAGTCGGACCCGCTCGCGGCCGAGGCCGAGGCCGAGGCCGCGCCAGACCCCGGGAACGTCACGCGGCCCGTGTTCGCGTCATAGACGCCGCCCTCGCACCCCACCAGCCCGCCGCCGAACACCAGGACTGCCGCGAGAACCTTGAGCTTCGAAGAGATCGTCTGCATCGGTGTATCCCCCTGCCGGGCGTTGCCCCGGAACGCTCTGTAAGACACCGGTTCGGCGCGGGATGGGACAACGTTCACGAGGCCACGGGCGAGGCGGCGGCGCAGCTCGGCGGGGGTCCAGCACAATCGGGATAGGGCGAGCGGTGATCCCGGCCACTCCCCTCGCACACCACCGGACGTGCGGGTCCGCATCCGGCGGTTCGAGTCGCCGAGGTGACCGCGGCGAGCCGTCGGGCTCGCGGCTTCGCTCCCCGCGTCGCAGGTCACGCGCATGCTGGGCACAACGAAGAAACCCCCCGGAGCGCAGTGCGCTCCAGGGGGCCTCATTTCAAGCGTCTCCGGCCTGCTCCGGCCGGAAGCGTCTGTCGCGACGCGCTGTCTGCTCTACTGCACGGTGACGACCGACGTCACCGTCCCACCGTTCGACGTCTGGCACGTGAAGATGTGCGACGCGATCGGTGCGGGGGCGGTGAGGGTCGGCGGCACGAGCGCGAACTTGCCCGTGGTGTCGATCGTGCCGAAGGCGATGGGGGCGCCGACGCCAGGGATGTTGCCGTTCCAGCAGGTGGCCGTGGTGTGGAGGAGCGTCGGGCCGAACCAGTTCGTGCTCGCGACGATGGTCCACTTGCCCGTCTTCACGAGGTAGTTCGCCTTCTGCACGGTGAGCGTCTCGACCGCGCCCTCGACGACGATGTTGACCGTCGCGGGAGCCGAGGCGACGGCGGCGTTGTTCGCCACCGTGTACGCGAAGCTGTCCGCGCCGATGGAGCCGACGACCGGCGTGTAGACCACGGCGCCCGAGGCGTTCGGGACGGCGGTGCCGTGCAGCGGGAGCGTCGTGATCGTG
>JBJMQK010000180.1:0-12061 GCA_045802735.1 Anaeromyxobacteraceae bacterium
GCCGGGCGCGGCGTGCCCCTTCGCGACCGGCGCCGCGGCGTTTGCGCCGGGGCCCGCGGGTGCGGCTCCGTCCGGCTCCGCGGCCGCGCCGCCGCGCGCCAGCGCGTTTCCGAGCGCATCGCGGAACGCGCCGGCGACCCCGGCGCTGCGGGCCTGCTTCGCGCCGCGTGGGCCGGCGTGGCCTGCGCGGGCCGGGTCGAGCGGGGAGTGGACGTCGAGAGCCTTCACCGGGTGCCTCCTGGGCGATCGTCGGCCGCGAGGGCGGACACCATCTCCGCGGCCGTGTCGGGCTTCATCTTCTCGAGGAGCGCCCCGGCGTCGGCCGGGCGCATCTTGCGGAGCAGCTCGACGGCGAGCGGCCGGTCGAGGCGGGTGACGAGCGCCGCGGCGGGCTCGCTCTTCATGCCCTTCAGCGCCTTCGCGATGGCGTCGGTCGGGCCCTTCTCGCCGGGCTTCGGCGGCGGCCGGGCGGCGGGCTTCTGGGCCTGGGCGGCCGCGCGCTTCGTCTCCTCGGCACGCGCCGCCGCGGCCTGCTTCGCCTGCGCGTCGAGCCGCGCCGACTCCTCGCGCAACGCGGCGCGGGCGCTCGCGATGTCGGCCTGGAGCTTCTCGAGCCGCGCGCGCTCCTTCGCCAGCGCCGCGAGCTCCTCGCGGCGGCGCTTCGCGGAGGCCGCGAGCTCGTCGGCGAGCGCGCGGGCGGTGAGGCTCGGCGGCGTCGCGTCGCCGGGCTCCGGCGAAGCCGTCGGGTGCGGCACGCCGAGCTCGATGAGGGGCTCCCTGGGCGCGCCGAGCGGCATCCGCGGGACGACCCTGGCGAAAGGCGCGCCGGGAGCCTCGGAGGGTGGCGTCTTCTTGTAGGACCTGGAGATCGAGCCTGGCTTCGGCGGCTCGCCCTTCGACTCCGCTGCGCTCTGCTCAGGGGTCGCGGTCGGGGCCGCAGTCGGGGCCGCAGTCGGGGTCGCAGTCGGGGTCGCGGTCGCGGCCCGGGCCAGCGGCGCGAGCGCCGGCATCTCCACGACCGGTGCCTGCGGCGCCTGCGGCGCGGTGGGCGCCTCGGGCGCACCGTTCGCGAGGAGCAGGGCGAGCAGCGCGCTAAGCACGGGGCACCTCCGCGACGCCGAGCACGCGGCGCAGGGCGCCGAGGGTCTCGGCGAGCTTCGAGCGCTCGCCCGGATCCTGGCGCAGGAACGCGTTCAGGGGTGCGATGCAGCGGAGCGCGCGATCGACGCGCGGGTTCGACCCGGCGGCATAGGCGCCCACGTCCACGAGGTCGGCCGCCTCGCGGTAGGCGGCGAGCACCTCGCGCGCCTGGCGGGCGAGGTCGCGGTGCGCGGCGTCCACCACGTCGGTCATGACGCGCGAGATCGACGCGAGGACGTCGACGGCCGGGAAGTGGCCGCCCTCGGCGAGCTTGCGCGACAGGACGAGGTGGCCGTCGAGCGTCGCCTTGGCGGCGTCGGCGATGGGGTCCGTCTGGTCGTCGCCCTCGGCGAGCACCGTGTAGAAGGCGGTGATGCTCCCCGGTCCGGCGTCGTTCCCGGCCCGCTCCACGAGCCGCGGCAGCATGGCGAACGAGGAGGGCGGGTAGCCCTTCGTCGTCGGCGGCTCGCCCGCGGCGAGGCCGATCTCGCGCTGCGCCTGGGCCACGCGGGACAGCGAGTCGACGAGGAGGAGCACGCGCTTCCCCTCGCCGCGGAAGTGCTCGGCCACCGCCGTCGCGGCCATCGCGGCGCGCACCCGGTGGAGCGGCGAGGCGTCGCTCGTCGCGACCACCACCACCGCGCGGGCGAGCCCGCTCCCGAGGTCGCGCTCGATGAAGTCGCGCACCTCGCGGCCGCGCTCGCCGATGAGCCCGACCACCACCACGTCGGCGTCGGCCGAGCGGGCGAGCATGCCGAGGAGGACGCTCTTGCCGACGCCGGGGCCGGCGAGGACGGCGAGGCGCTGTCCTTCACCCACCGTGAGGCAGGCGTCGATGGCGCGCAGGCCGAGCGTCACGGGGCGCGTCACGCGGCGGCGCTCCATGGCGGGCGGCGGCGCGGCGTGGAGGCGCGCGCGGGCGCGCAGGATGGGCGTCGGGCCGCCGTCCACCGGCCGCAGCGACGCGTCCACCACGCGGCCGAGGAGCGCGCTGCCGACGGGGACGCGGTCGGCGGCGGCGCGCGGGACCACCGCGCAGCCCTCGCCGATCCCGTGGATGTCGCCGAGCGGCATGAGCCGCGCGGTCTGCCCGAAGAACCCCACCACCTCGGCGATGACGGTCGAGCCGTCGGTCGCGCGGATCTCGCACGTCGTGCCCACCGGCACGCGCGGCAGCGCCGCCTCGACGACGAGGCCCGTCGCGCGCACCACCGTCCCGGTGAGCGGGAGCGGCTCGGCCTCGGCGAGCGCGCGCGCGATGGCGTCGAGGTCCAGGAGGCCCATGTCAGGCCGCCCCTTCCGACGACGCGTCCACCGCCCGGCGCAGCTCGGCGAGGCGGGTGCCGAGGCGGCCGTCCACCTGGCCGAAGTCGGTGTCCACCATGCAGTCGCCGCGCTCGAGGCTCGCGTCGGCGACGATCTCGATGCGCGCCGCGCTCGGACCGTCGAGGGCGCCCTTGCCGGCCGCGCCCTGCAGCGTCGCCGCGTCGTCGGGCGCGAGGCGGATCGCGATGCGGCGCGAGTCGCCGGCGCGCCGGACGGCGCCGCGCACGAGGGCGAAGAGCGCCTCCGGCCCGGTCCGCAGCTCGGCGTCGAGGATCTTGCGGGCCACCTGGAAGGCGATCTCGAGCGCGTCGGAGCGCGCCTGCTCGGCGAGGCGCTCGGCCTGCGCGCGCAGCATCTCGACCGCCCCGGCCACCTTCTCGAGCGCCTCGCGACGCAGCGCCTCGACGTCGGGCGGCGGCGGTGCGGGGGCGGGGGCCGGGGCCGCGGCGGGCGGCTGCGGCGGGGGATCGGCCTTCGCGCCGGACGCGGGGCGCGCCGTCGGCGAGAACGGGCGCGGCGCGCCGGCCTGGACGGCAGCGAAGCGCACGGGCTCCGGCTGCGCCGGGCTGTCGGGCAGCGGCGCGAGGAAGTGCGGACGGCGTGCGAGCGGGGTGGCCATGGCGGGCTAGAGCATCGTCTCCGAGGGGCCGACGATGGTGATGCGTCCCTGCTGCGCGATGTCCTGCGCGAGCTTCGCGATCTCGCCCTGCGCGGTCTCGACCGTCGAGAGCTTCACCGGACCCATCGCCTGGAGGTCGTCCTCGAGCATCTCGGCGGCGCGCGCGGAGAGGTTCGCGAGGACCTTCGCCTTGAGCTCGGGCGTCGAGCCCTTGAGGGCGACGCCGAGCTTCGTCGTATCGACCTCGCGGAGCAGCATCTGCATGTCACGGTCGGTGAGGTGCCGCAGGTCGTCGAAGGTGAAGAGCCGGCCGCGCAGCTCGGCGGCGAGCGGCGCGGAGTCCTTCTCGATCTCGGCGATGACCTCGCCCTGCTGCTGCGCCGTGCAGCGGCGCAGGATCTCGAGCGCGACCGACTTGCCGTTCACGCGGCGCATGCCGCCGGCGACGACGGCCTTGAGCTCGGTGGTGAGCGCCTGCCCGATCTCGCGCAGGACCTCGGGCGCGACCGAGTCGATGACCGCCATGCGGCGCAGGATGTCGGCGCGCTGCTTCTCCGGGATGCGCTCCATGACGGACGAGGCGCGCCCCGCGTCGATGGACGAGAGCACGAGCGCGATCGTCTGCGGCTGCTCGTGCGAGAGGACCATGGCGAGCGCCTCCGGGTCGGCCTCGGACACCGGCCCGAGCGCCTCGTCGGCGTGCGTGGGCGCAGTGTCGCCGTCGAAGGCGCGGCGCGCGGCGTCGATGCCGAGCGCCTTCACGGCGGCCTCGCGCAGCAGGTGATCGCTCGACGCGGTGTCGCCGCCCGGGCCGTCCATGGCGGACACGAACGAGGCGAGGGCGTCCGGGACGGCGGCGGGCGGCCCCTTCTTGAGGGCCTTCGCGCCGAGCGCCACCATGCGCAGCTCCGGCTCGGCGAGCTGGCGGAAGATGGCGCCGGCGGCCTCGGGGCCGATCCCGAGGAGGAACGCCGCGACGCGCATCGCGCCGGGGCTGGCGACGGTGGACGGGTCGACGCCCGCGGGTGCGGCGGTCGGGTCAGGCATGCGGCTCTCCCTCGCTCATCCAGGCCTTGAGGACGTGCGCGGCGCGCGCGGGATCCTTCGCCGCGAGCGCCTTCGCCTTGTCGCGCAGCTCCTCGCGCGGGCTCTTCGGCGCGGGCAGCGCGGCCGCGACGCCGAGCGCGCGCGCCTCGAGCTCCGACACGCGGGCGCCCGGCACGAACTCGAGCGCGTGCGGCTCCGGCGCAGGCGCCGGCCGCCGGCGGAAGGCGAGCGCGGCGAGGATCACGATGACGACGAGCGCGGCGGCGGCCGCGGCGAGCCAGCTCGTCGGCGGCAGCTTCGAGGCGATCGGCGCCGGGGCGGGGGCGGCGACGTCCTCGGCGCGGACGAACGGCGCGCTCGAGATGTCGAGCTCGTCGCCGCGCGAGGCGTCGAAGCCGACCGCGCGCTTCGCCAGCTCGCCGAGCCGGGCGACCTCCGCGTCGGAGCGCGCCTTGCCGCCGACGCCGTCGAGGAGCACGGCGACGGAGAGGCGCTTCAGGCGCGGGGCGCGGGCGACGGTGGTCGTCGTCGTGCGCGAGACGTCGTAGTTCTTGATCTCGTCCTGCAGCGACGAGGAGCCGCGGTTCATCGCGCCCTGCGAGAGCGGCTGCGGCGCGAGCGGCTGGTTCCCGGCGGCGCCGGCGACGCCCGCGGGGCCGGTCGCGTCCTGCTGCTGCTGCTGGGTCACGCGCCGCTCGCTGCGGAGCGCCGTGGCGTCCGGATCCACCGTCTCCGCGTTCGTGGAGACCTCCGAGGCGTCCACGCTCGCCGTGATGCGCGCCACCACCGCGCCCGGGCCGACCGCCTGCTCGAGCAGCTCGACGACGCGGCCCTCGAGGTCGCGCTCGAGCTTCTTCTGCCACGACGACGCCTCGCCCCACGGCGTCTCGGCGGAGAGGACGTTGCCCTTGCCGTCGACGAGGGTCACCGCCGAGGCGGAGAGCCCCGGCACGGCCGAGGAGACGAGGTGGCGGATGCCCGCGACCTCGCGCTCCTCGAGCGCGCGGCCGGGCTGGAGGTTCAGGACCACCGCGGCGGCCGCCTTGCGGTCGTCGTCGCGGAAGAGGCCCTTCTCACCGAGCGTGAGGTGGACGCGCGCCGAGCGCACCGGGCCGAGGCGCGAGACCGTGCGCGCGAGCTCGCCCTCGATGGCGCGCCGCAGGTTCACCTTCTGCGTGAACTCGGAGACGCCGAGATCGCCGCGGTCGAAGAGCTCGAACCCGACGCCCGCGCCGCGCGGGAGGCCGGCCGCCGCGAGGAGGAGGCGCACGTCGTAGACCTTGGCGGCGGGCACCGCGAGCGCCGAGCCGCCCGCCTCGAGGCGGAACGGCACGCCCGCGCCCTTCAGCGCGGCGGCGGCGTCCGAGGAGTCCTCGGCGGTGAGGTTCGTGAACGCGTACTGCCAGCCCTCGCCCGACGACATGGAGAGCGCGACCGCGGCCGCCGCGACGCCGAGGAGGACCACGAGCAGCGCGGCCTTCACGGCGCCGGGCAGGGCGCCGAGGCGCGCGGGGAGCTCCTTCATCTGGCGGGCGAGAGGTTCCATGGGTCAGCCGTCAGACGCTCATCCGCATGATTTCCTGGTAGGCGTCGACGAGCTTGTTGCGGACCTTCGTCGCGACGCGGAGCGCGACGTCGGCCTTCTCGAGGGCGAGCGCGGTCTCGTGGAGGTTGCCGCCGCCCATCGCGACGGCCTCGGCGCTCTTGTCGGCGTCGAGCTGGAGCTTCTCGACGGACTGCAGCGCCTGGCCGAGCGCGTCGGCGAACGAGCCGCCGGCGGCGGGGCCCTCCACGGTCCCGACGCCGGGCTTCGCCGGGTCGAGGATCGCGAGGTCGCGGACTGCAGGTGGAATGACGATCGGGGCCACGGTGCGTTACCTCGCGATGTCGAGGGCGCGCTGCGCCATCGTCTTCAGGGTCTCGACGGCGGAGGCGTTCGCGTCGTACGCGCGCGACGCCGACATGAGGTTCACGACCTCGTGGATCGGGTTCACGTCGGGCAGCGTGACGAAGCCGGCGGGGTCGGCGTCCGGGTGCGCCGGGTTGTAGACCTTGCGCCCGGGGCCCTGGTCCTGCGCCACCTGCGCCACGCGCACGCCCATCGGCTGGGCGCCGTCGGCGGCCTGGAGCTGGTCGGAGAAGGGCACCGCCTCGAGCACCGGGTCGAGCCGCTTGTAGGGCTTGCCGTCGGGGCCGCGGGTCGACTCGGCGTTCGCGAGGTTGGAGGAGGCGAGGTTCACGCGCGTGCGCTCGGCGGCGAGGCCGGAGGCGCTGATGCGGAGGGCGGAGAGGAAGTCCATGTTCACCCCTAGGCGTTGCCGTCGGAGGCGGCGTAGCGGAGGATCGCGAGCTTCTTCTGGGCGGCGCGAGCGGACGCGCCGTACTGGATGGCGTTCTCGGCGACGGCGGCGAGCGCGCGGTCGACGTCCACCGCGTTGCCGTCGAGCCCGGCGCCGGTGCCGCCCCCCGCGACCACGGGCGAGCCGGCGATCCCCGGCAGGTCGCCGCCGGCGGACGCGAGCGAGATGTCGCCCGCCCGCGCCGGGGCGGCGCCGAGCGGATCGCGCGCGCTCTCCTTCATGGCGGCGGCGAAGTCCACCTCGCGCGGCACGAAGCCGGGCGTGTCGGAGTTGGCGAGGTTCCCGGCGAGGACGTTGTGGCGCAGGAGCCGCGCGTCGAGGGCGCGCTCCAGGGTGCCGAGGGTCTGGTCGAAGATCTTCACGAGCGATCCTCTTGCGAGACGCGTGCCCGGCAGGACTGCCGCAACGCCTCGGTATCCGGCGCGCGCGGCGCGACGGCGATCGGCACGAGCGGCCGATCGGCACGGTCGGCCGGTTCCACCTCGACGCCGGCTTCCCGATACGCGCGCAGCTTGTTGCGCAAGGTGCGCAGGCCGATGCCGAGGAGCCGCGCCGCGTGGGTGCGGTTGCCGCGGACCCGGCGGAGGGCTTCGATGATGGCGAGGCGCTCGAGGGCGGAGAGGTCGAGGGGGAGATGACCTGTGGTGAAGAGGGCCGTGCCGTCCGTCGAGGTCGGGGTCCAGGTCGGGGCCCTTCGACTCCGCGCCTCCGGCGCTACGCTCACGGTGAACGGGTCCGCGGTCGGGGTCGGGGTCGGGGTCGGGGTCGGGGTCGCGGCAGCGAGCCCGAGCATCGCCGCGTCGATCACCCCGCCGCGGCAGCGCACCATCGCGCGCTCGAGCACGTTCCGCAGCTCGCGGACGTTCCCGGGGAACGGGTGCGCGCGCAGCGCGGCGAAGGCGTCGTCCGAGAGGACCGGCGCGGCGCGGCCGAGGGCGCGCGCGGCGTCGGCGACGAGCGCCTCCGCCAGGGCGGGGAGGTCCTCGCGGCGATCGCGGAGCGGCGGGAGGACGATCGGAAAGACGTGGAGCCGGTAATAGAGATCGGAGCGGAACTCGCCGCGGCGCACCATCTCGCCGAGGTCGCGGTTCGTGGTCGCGACGAGGCGCACATCGACGGGGACGGGCCGGGCACCGCCGACGCGGTCCACCTCCCGCTCCTGCACGACGCGGAGGAGCTTCGCCTGGAGGCCGAGCGGCAGCTCCGAGATCTCGTCGAGGAGCAAGGTCCCGCGGTGCGCCTGCTCGAACCGGCCGGCGCGCCGATCCCAGGCGCCGGTGAACGCGCCCTTCTCGTGGCCGAACAGCTCGCTCTCGAGGAGGTCCGCCGGGAGCGCCGCGCAGTTCACCGCGACCCACGGCCCCAGCCTTTCCGAGCGCGCGTGGAGGAAGCGCGCGAGGAGCTCCTTGCCGGTGCCGCTCTCGCCGAGGAGGAGCACCGTGGTGGGCGTGGGCGCGACGTCGAGCGCGGCGTCGAGCACCTCGCGCATGGCGGGGCTCCGGGCGATCGGGTCGGCGTCGGAGAGCTGCTCGGTTGCGGCGCGGGCGGCGGTGATCACGGCCGTCCTCCTTCGGTGAGGGCGCGGGCGTGCGCGGCGGCGCGGGCTGCTTCGGCGAGGAGGGCGGCGTCGTCGAGGGTCTCGCCCTTGGTCGAGGTCGCGGTGCCGGTCGAGATCGGCGGGGGTTCGGGGGCGGTGCGCGAAGCCGGCGGCCGCTCGCGAAGCGAGCCAGCGCCGGAGGCGCCGCCGCCGGTCGCGATGAGGTTCGCGACCGACTTCGGGGTCGAGGTCGGGGTCGCGGTCGCGGTCGCGGTCGCGGTCGGGGGGGGCGAGGTCGCCGTGCCCCCGCGCTTCTCGGGCGCCGGCGCGAGCGCCCGCGCGACCGCGGCCCAGCGCGCGCCCGGGAGGCCGCGCTTGCCGGCGCGGGCCCGGGCGAACTCGTGGACGACGCCGGCGCGGATGCGGTCGCCGCCCTCGACGTACAGCTCGGCGGTCCACAGGAGATGCTCCGGGAGCCCGTGCGCCGGCACGCGGCCGGCGACGCCGGCGAGGACGTTCGCCGCGAAGAGCGGCGCCCCGGCCTGCTGCGCCGCGCGCGCGGTCGCGAGCTCCATGTCGTACGACGAGCGGTCGCGGGCAGGCACGCGGAGCCAGAGCGCGAGCGCCTCGGCGCCGTCGGGGAACGGCAGCCGGACCGCGGCGAGGGCGACGGCGCGGCACAGGTCGGGGGCCGCGTCGCAGGCGGCGCGGCCGGTGGCGTCGCCGAGGAGGAGGCGCGCGGCATCGACCGTGCGATCGAGGAAGGCGAGGGCGCGGGCGCGGCGCGCGATGAGGTCGAGCGCGACGCCGTAGGACAGGCCGCCCGTGGCGTAGAGCGCCTCGGCGCGGCTCCCGCCCACGCAGCCGGCGTCGAGCTCGCAGAGGCGCACCGCGGCGAGGCGATCCCACGGCGTGCCGTGGGCGCGCGCCCAGTGCGACGCCGCGGCGCGCGTGTCGCCGTCGGCATGGGCGAGATCGCCGCGGCGGAGGGCGGCCGCGCCATCCTGCGGCGCAGCGGCGAGGAGCGCGCGCGCGCCGGCGAGGTCGCGCGCGGCGATCAGGCACTCGGCGCGGCCCTCCGCCGTCGAGCCGGGGCACTCCGAGCCCAGCCCGACCTCGTCGGGCACGAACGCGATGAGCGGCGCCGCGGTCGCGCCGCCCCACGGCAGCCCGCGGACCTCGCGCACGTCGAGCACCGTGGCGCCATCCCGCGGGACGAGCCGCGCGACGAGCCGGTTCGAGCGGCAGTGGAGCCGCACCTCCCCCGCCGCCTCCTCGATCCCGGTGCACACGGCCCGCGGCGCGCGGCGGACGGCCTGCGCCACGACGGTGGCGCCACGCGGCGCCTCGATGACGAGGGTCCGCCCGAGCGCGTCGACGCGCAGCTTGAGCGGCCCGGCGCCCTCCGGCAGGCGCACCTGCTCGACCGACGCGACGCCGTCGAGCGGCGGCGACGAGGGGCCTTCCACTGCCGCGGCGGCCGTGAGCGTCAGGATGGCGACGAGTGGCGTCACGAGACCGTCTCTTTGCAACCGGCGTGCGAGCCCCGCGCGCGCCGGGCCGGCGTCGTGCGGGCACACTCCTGGCGTGGCGGCGGGTTCGTGCGTCGCATGGCGCGTCCGGAGGTGGCGGTGGCGTCAGGGCGTCGGCGCGGCGTCGCGCTGGCGGCGGCGCAGCTTCTCGACGAGGGTCGTGCGCTGCAGCCCGAGGAGATCGGCGGCGGCCTTGCGGTTGCCGCTCGTCCGCGCGAGGGCGGCGTCGATGTACGTGTCCTCGAGGCGCCGCAGCAGGGCGGGGAGGTCGATCGGGTGGTCGGCGTCGAGCGCGACGGCCTCGGCGGCGGGCGGCGCGACCACGCGGAAGAGCGGGCGCACGTCGGAGGCGGCGGTGGGGGCGGAGGTCGCTCCACGCGCCGGCGCGGTGGGGAGCGGGCGCACCTCGGCGCTGTCGGGCCGCAGGTGCGGCGGGAGGTCGGCGAGCCGGATCGCGGCGCCCTCGGCGCACACCGACAGGCGCTCCACCAGGTTCTCGAGCTCGCGCACGTTGCCCGGCCACGTGTGCTCCTCGAGGAGCTTCAGCACCGACAGCTCGACGGGCCGCGTCTCGCCGCGCGCGCTCCAGAAGTGCGTGAACAGGTGCGGGACGTCGCCGCGGCGGGCGCGGAGCGGCGGCACCTCGATCGGGCAGACGAGGAGCCGGTAGTACAGGTCGCGGCGGAAGCGCCCCGCCTCCACCTCGGCCGCGAGGTCCTTGTTCGTCGCCGCGACGAGGCGGAAGTTCGCCGGGACGGACTCGGTGGCGCCGACCGGCTCGTACGACCGCTCCTGCAGCACGCGCAGGAGCTTCACTTGAAGAGACAGCGGCAGCTCGCCGATCTCGTCGAGGAAGAGCGTGCCGCCCTCGGCGGCGGCGATGCGCCCGCGCCGCGACACCGTCGCGCCGGTGAACGCGCCGCGGACGTGCCCGAACAGCTCGCTCTCGAGGAGCGCCTCGGGGATCGCCCCGCAGTTCACCGGGACGAGCGTCCGCGCCGCGCGCGGGCTCCGCTCGTGGATGATCCGCGCGAAGACCTCCTTGCCGACGCCCGTCTCGCCGGTGATGAGGACCGTCGCCTCGCTCGCCGCGATGCGCCCGCAGGTCCGCACGAGCTCGACGATGGGCGAGTCGGGCCCGTGCACGAGCGCCGTCCTCACCCCGTTCGCCGCCCCGTCCGCCGTCGCCGTGAATGCCATGGAGCCTCCCTCGTCGCGACGAACCCTTCAGCAAGGGCGGGGCCAGCGCGTCAGCGGCCTGGCGTCGGCGGATCGACGCGGGATTTTGACGCCGGGATGGTGGCGCCCGGGGAGTCGAGACGACCCCCGGGTCCATGGCGGCGCCCCGTCCAACCGAGCCGCGGCGTCGTCTCCGCCGCCATGGAGAGATCCGGCGCCTGCGGCGCCGCATTCCGGGGGGAGAAACTCTCCCCCGAGACCCCCCATCGCGAGCGTCACGGAGGCGGCGTCCGTGATATTGACAGGTTGTCCGCTGCGCGGTTAACGTCCCGACCCCTTCGATGTCCTCCCCGAACGCGACGCTCGACCCCGGCGCACCCGCGCGCGCGGCCTTCATCTCGCCGGAGACGCGCTGGGTCGAGCTGCCCGGCGAGCTGCCGCTCGAGCAGGGCGGCGCGCTGCGCGGCGTGCGCGTCGCCTATCGCACCTGGGGGCAGCTCGACGCCGAGGGCGGGAACGCGGTGGTGGTCTGCCACGCGCTGACCGGCTCCGCGGACGCCGACCGGTGGTGGACGCGCATGTTCGGCCCGGGCCGCGCGCTCGACCCCGAGAAGGACTTCATCGTCTGCTCGAACATCCTCGGGAGCTGCTACGGGACGACGGGTCCCACCTCGCCCGACCCCGCCACCGGTCGCGCCTACCTCGGCGACTTCCCCCCGGTGACGGTGCGCGACATGGTCCGCGCCCAGCGCGCGCTCACCGACGCCCTCGGCGTGCGGCGCATCCGCCTCGTCGTGGGCGGCTCGCTCGGTGGGATGCAGGTGCTGGAGTGGGCGCTCCTCTACCCCGAGCTGGTGGAGGCGATCGCACCCATCGCGACCTCTGCGCGCCACTCGGCGTGGGCCATCGGGCTCTCGGAGGGGCAGCGGCAGGCCATCTACGCCGACCCGCGCTGGCGCGGCGGGCGCTACGACCTCGCCGATCCGCCGGCGGGCGGGCTCGCCGCCGCGCGCATGATGGCGATGTGCATGTACCGCTCGAAGTCGAGCTTCGACGAGCGCTTCGGGCGGCGCGTGCAGGGCGCGGACGTGTACGCGATGGAGAGCTACCTCCGCTACCAGGGGCGGCAGCTCGTCGATCGCTTCGACGCGTCGACGTACGTGGCGCTCACGCGCGCCATGGACGCGCACGACGTGGCGCGCGGGCGCGGCGACTTCGACGCGGTGCTGCGCGGCGTCCGCCAGCCGGCGCTGGTGGTCTCGATCGACTCCGACGTCCTCTACCTCCCCGACGAGCAGGAGGAGATCGCGCGCCTGCTGCC
>JBJMQK010000185.1:0-8581 GCA_045802735.1 Anaeromyxobacteraceae bacterium
CGACCCGAGCCCGCCCCTCACGGCACCCTGAACTTCACCATCCTCGCCTCGATTGGGCCGTTCCACAGCCGGTGCGTGATCTCCGGCCGGAACGGGATCGCGCGCTCGAGCGCGGCGTTGCCGGAGAGGAACACCGCGCTCCAGCCGTGGAAGCGGGCGATCGCCTCCGCGAAGCCGCGGTAGAGGCCCTCGAGCTTGAGCCGCGCGGTGTGCGCGGCGCGGCGGTCCTCGCCGGGCTCGGCGCCGCCGAGCCGCTCACCGTACGGTGGGTTCGTGCAGAGCGCGCCCGCGCCGAGGCCGGCGGCGGGCTCGATCTCCCGCGCGTCGCCCTTCTCGAAGCGGATGTCGCCGAGGACGCCCGCCACCTCGGCGTTCTTCCGCGCGGCGTCGAGCGCCTTTCCCGACAGGTCGCGCGCGAAGATCGGCGCCGGCGCGCGCGGGAGGCGCTCCCCGCGCGCGGCCTCGCGCAGGCGATCCCACTCCGACTGGATCGCGCCGCGGTACGCGGGCCAGCGCTGGAACGCGAAGGCGCGGCCGAGCCCGGGCGCGATGCGCCGCGCCCGCAGCGCGTGCTCGATGGCGAGCGTCCCCGAGCCGCACATGGGATCGTAGAACGGCTCGGCGGGGTCGACGCCGCCGAGCGCCAGCACCGCGGCGGCGAGCGTCTCCTTGAGCGGCGCGGGCGTCATGGCGGCCCGGTAGCCGCGCCGGTGCAGGGGCTCGCCGGCGAGGTCGAGCGACAGCTCGGCGGCGTCGGCTGCGAGGTGGAGGACGATGCGCACGTCCGGGTCCTTCGCGTCGACGTCGGGGCGCGCGCCGAGCTTGTCGCGGAGCACGTCGACGACCGCGTCCTTCACCTTGAGCGCGGCGAACCCGGAGTGGGTGATGGCCGAGTCGCGCACGCTCGCGTCGACTGCGAGGGTCGTCCTCGTCGTGAGCCAGGCCGTCCAGTCCACGGTGCGGACGCCGTCGTAGAGCGCCGCCGGGTCGGCGGCGGGAAAGCTCGCGAGCGGCAGGAGCACGCGCATCGCCGTGCGCGCGTGCAGGCACACCTTCATCGCGGCGACGAGCTCGCCCTCGAAGTGGACGCCGCCGCGATCGCCGCGGACGGCGTGCAGGCGCAGCTGGGAGAGCTCGCGCCGCAGCGCGCCCTCGGTGCCCTTGGCACAGGTGGCGAAGAATCGCACCCGCCGAGTCTATGCGACGCCCGCCCGGGGCGCGCTATGTTCCTCGCCCGGAGAGCCCGATGGCCGACACCCTGCGCGTGGACGATCCCTTCAGCGGCGAAATCGCCTGCGAGCTGCCGCTCGCGACCGAGGCGGAGGCGATGGCGGCGGTCGACCGCGCCGCCGCCGCGCAGCGCGCCTTCGCGGCGACGCCGGTGCGCGAGCGGGCCGCGCTCGTCACGCGGTTCGCCGAGGCGCTCGTCGCGCGTCGCGAGGAGGTGGCGCGCGACATCAGCCGCCAGATGGGCAAGCCCATCGCCGAGGCGCGCGGCGAGGTCGGCACCTGCGCGGCGCGCGCGCTGCATCTCGCCTCCATCGCCGAGGAGACGCTCGCCGACGAGCGGCTGCCGGAGAAGGCCGGCTTCGAGCGCTTCATCGCGCGCGAGCCCATCGGCGTCGTGGTCGACGTCGCGCCCTGGAACTACCCGCTCCTCACCGCCGTGAACGTGGTCGCGGCGGCGGTCCTCGCCGGGAACGCCGTCGTGCTGAAGCACTCGGCCCGGACGCCGCTCTGCGCCGGCCACTTCGCGCGGGCGTTCCGCGAGGCGGGCGCGCCCGAGGGGCTCGTCGAGCCGCTCGTCGCCGGCCACGCGGTCGTCGCGAAGGTGCTCGCGCGCCCCGAGGTCGGGCTCGCGGCGCTCACCGGCTCGAACGCCGCCGGGCGCGAGGTGCACCGCGCCGCCGCGGCGCGCCTCCTCCCCGTCGTGCTCGAGCTCGGCGGGAAGGACGCGGCGTACGTCGCCGAGGATGCGGACCTGGCGTTCGCGGCGCCGAACGTGGCCGAGGGGGCCTTCTACAACGCCGGACAGAGCTGCTGCGGCGTGAAGCGCGTCTACGTCCACCGCAAGGTGCACGGCGACTTCCTGGCGGCGCTGCTCGAGGCGGCGAAGGCGTGGGTGCCGGGCGATCCGTCGAGGGACGAGACGACGTTCGGGCCGCTCGCGACGCCCGACGCGGCGGACGGGCTCGCGCGCCAGGTCGACGAGGCCCGGGCGCAGGGCGCGCGCGTGCTCACCGGCGGCGAGCGCGCGACCGTCGCCGGCCGCGGGCGCTTCTTCCTCCCCACCATCGTCGAGGGTGCGCGCCGCGACCTCTCGATCGTGCAGGAGGAGAGCTTCGGGCCGGTGGTGGTCGTGGAGCGGGTCGACGACGACGCCGAGGCGGTGCGGCGGGTGAACGACAGCCGCTACGGCCTCAGCGCCTCGGTGTGGACCCGCTCCGAGGCGCGGGCGCTCGCGCTGGGGCGCCAGCTCGCCACCGGCACGGTCTTCATGAACCGCTGCGACTACCTCGACCCGGCGCTGCCCTGGGTGGGCTGGAAGGAGTCGGGGCTCGGGCTCTCGCTCTCGCGGCACGGGCTCCTCGCGCTCACGCGCCCGAAGAGCTTCCACCTGCGCGTGGGGGCGCGGTAGGGGGGACGCACCCGCGCCCCGGCGGCGGCGCTGTCGAGCGCGTCCTCGAGGCGGCGCGCCGCGGCGTCGTCGAAGACGCCGTCGAGGACGATGAGGTCGGTGGCGGCGGGGGTGCTCTCGGAGGCGGGGATCATACCCAGCCCTTCTACGCGCCGTGCAGGGAGGCTCCGCATCGGCTCTGCAACGATTCGGCGATGCGCCCCCCGGCGCGGCGCTCACGAGGCGCGCGAGGGGAGCGCGACCTCCGCCGCGTCCCGGGCAGGCGCGGCGCCGCGCGCGAAGGCGGCGAGGTCGCGCCGCAGCGCGCGGCACAGGAAGAGCAGGCTGATGTGCCCGCGCGGGTAGAGCGCCGTCTCCGCTCCCCAGGCCCGGGCGAGCCGCGCCGGCCCGTCCGGCGGCGCGATCGCGTCGTAGCGCCCGCTCGCGACGAGGACGCGCGCCGCAGTCGGCGGGCGCAGGCCCGGGTCGAGCGGCGCGAGCGCCGCCGAGAGCGCGTCGGTCCCGGGCCACGCCGTCCCCGCGCGCGCGGCGAGCCGCTGGTATCGCCGGCCGATGCCCGTCTCCGCCATGACCGCCGGCAGGTGCGGCGGGGCGACGAGCGCGGCGAACGCGAGCCGCTCGGGCGCGGTCGCGGCGAGCGCGCCGGCGAGCGCGCCGAGCGAGAGGCCCACCAGGGCGACGGGCCCGCTGGGCGCGGCGAGCGCGGTGCAGGTGCGCAGCTCGAGGACGAGCTGCTCGAACACGCGCCGCAGCCGCGCCAGGTCGAGCGAGACGAAGCCCTCGCCGCTGCGCTTCCCCGCCGCGGTGCGCTCGAGGTGGTGCGGCGGCGACACGAGCCAGACGTCCCAGCCGGCGCGGCACAGCAGCGCCGCGTAGCCGCTCACGAGGGCGGGCCGCGCGATCTTCCACGGCGGGACGAGGAGCGCCGTGCCCCTTCGCGGGCCGCGCGCGCGCATCGCGCGGACCCCCATCCGGTCGCCGTCGTCGAGCGGCAGCGGGGACGGCGCGGACCACGGGCCCTCCACCGGCGCCGTCCCGGGGAGCTCCGCGAGCGGCCCGAAGCAGGCGAGCGGCGCCGCGGGGGCGACGAGGCACGCCTCGGGCGCGCGGCGCAGCCGGTCCTCCGTCCAGACCGCGAACGCGTCGAGGGAGCGGTGGAAGAGGCCCGGTCGCACCTCTCCATCATGGCGGCCGGGCGGTGCGGCCGCCACGCCGCGGCTTGATGCCGGTGGCCATCGAAGTGCCTGGAAGCGTCGCTTCCGCCGCCATGATCAGTTCCGGCGCCTGCGGCTCAGGCCGGGGGGAGAAACTCTCCCCCCGAGACCCCCCATCGCGAGCGTCGACGCGATCGATCACCGATCAGCCGCTGGACGAACGCGTGGAGGAGCGCGCCCGCGCCGGCGGCCGTCGCGGGCGCGGTGCCCAATCGCAGCGGAACCGTCACGCACGGTGCGGGCCGGAGCGCGCAGGATCACCCCCGTTCCACCCGAAACCGAGCAGCACGAAAGGACGGACCACCATGGACGAGTCCACGACGCAGGCCGAGGTGCGGAAGCTGAACGCGGCGCAGGAGAGCGTCATCGCGAGCGCGGTGGCGTCGGGCGCGGATGCGATGGAGCGCGCGATCCAGAACGGGTTCGAGGTCGCCGAGGCAATCCGCCGCGAGGCGCTGCACGCCGCCTTTGCGGCGGTGGAGCTCGCCGCGACCGTGCAGGGCTCGGCGATGAAGCTCGTGCGCGAGGGCCTCACGCGCCTGGGCAAGACGACCGAGGGCGTGAGCGACGGGCTCCAGGGCACGGTGCTCGCGCTGGTGAAGACGGTCCGCGGCTCGAGCGAGCTCGTGGCGCGCACGGCCGAGTCGATGACCGACCGCGCGACGGCCAAGGCGGCGTGACCGTCCCGACCGGCTCGCGACCGTCGACGGCGGGACCGTCGGGTTCCCGGCGGTCGACGCGGGCCGCCCGGCGCCGGCCGCCGCACAAGCGTCACGCGCGCTCCACGGGTTCGGCGTACGCGTCTGCGAGAACCGGGTCCGTCCACTCCGGAGCCTCGCCATGCACCTCGTCGCCCTCACCCTCGCCGTCGCGCTCACCGCGGCCGCGCCGCACGACCCGGCGCCGCTCCGCTGGCAGGAGCTCATCGAGCCCGCTCCGGGCGGGCGCGCGACGATCTCCCGGAAGCTGCGCGCCCTCGACGGAAGGCGCGTCCGCATCGTCGGCTTCATGGCGCAGCTCGAGGACGCGCCGCGCGGGGCCTTCTACCTCGCCTCTCGCCCCGTGACCGGCGACGAGTCGGGCGGCGGCACCGCCGACCTCCCGCCCGATGCGATCCGCGTGACGGTGCGCGCGCTCGCGAGCGCGGAGGTGCCCCACCTCGCGGGCGCGATCGAGGTGATCGGCGTCCTCCAGCTCGGCCCCGAGGTCGACGACGAGGGGCGCGTCTCGCGCATCCGCATCGTCCTCGACGCACCCGGACCCGCGGCGCCCTAGCGACGAACACCCTCGTTCCGCCGCACCACGAAGCCGGAGGCCCATATGCACGCACTGCAGCGAATCCTCACACGCGCCGCCGCCCTGGCTGCGCTCTTCCTCGCGCCGCCCGCCCGCGGCGCGCCCACCGAGGTGGCCCTGGTGCCGCCCTCCGGTGCGCGCTTCCTCGAGGGCCAGCGCTTCGACATCCGCGTCGAGGGCCGCGGCACCGGCCCGTACACCGCTGCGTTGAGCGTCGACGGCGTCCCGGTCGCGTACAGCTCCGGTGCCCAGAACACCGCCGAGACGGACGGGATCACGCAGGCCGGCTTCGGCGGGTTCAACCGGCGCGCGTTCAGCTTCGCCCAGCCCGGCGTCCACGTCCTCGCCGCGACCTTCAGCGACGCGAGCGGCGCCGCCACCGTCACCTCCACCGTCGAGGTCGTACCGGTCTCCGATCGTGGCGCGCGCAACGGCCGGAAGCCCGAGGCGAAGAACGTCATCATCATGCTGGGCGACGGGATGGGCGTGGCGCACCGCACCGCCGCGCGCATCGTCGAGTTCGGCGTGACCGGCGGTCAACCGAACGGCTGGCTCGCGATGGACCGCTTCCCGGGCGTCGGCCTCGTGAGCACGCACTCCCTGAACTCCCTCATCACCGACTCGTCGCCCGGGATGGCGTGCTACTCGACCGGCAACCACGCCAACAACAACCAGGAGGGCGTGTACCCGGCGCGCGTCGTGGACCCCTTCCTGCAACCGCGCGTCGAGTACATGTCGGAGTACCTGCACCGCGTGCGCGGCACGTCGCTCGGCCTCGTCTCCACCGCCGACGTCGAGGACGCGACGCCCGCCGCGAACGCCGTCCACACCGGGAACCGCAACGCCGGCACCGGGATCGTGGACCAGTACTTCGACGAGCGGTCGTCGACCGGCCTCGCCGTCCTCATGGGCGGCGGCCGCCGCTGGTTCGTCCCTGCATCCGACGCGCTCTCGTCGCGCAGCGCCGCGACGGATTACCCCGCGCTGCCGCGCGATCTTGTGGAGGGCTGGGGGATCGCGGCGTCGGGGGGCAAGGACCCGGGCCGGGACCTGCTCGCCGACTTCGTCGCCGACGGCTACGCGTACGCCGACTCCGCCTCGGCGCTCGGCGCGACGCTGGCGCGGAGCCCCTCGAGGCTCCTCGGCCTCTTCGGCCACGGCAACATGAACGTCGCGCTCGACAAGCTCGCCAAGCGCCGGAATGCGCTACTCCCCGGGGCGACGACGTTCGCGGTGGACGACTACCGCGCGCCGGACCAGCCGATGCTCGACGAGATGACCGACGCCGCGCTGCGCGTCCTCGCGAGGAACCGGAATGGCTTCGTGCTCATGGTCGAGGGCGCGCACATCGACAAGCAGTCGCACGCGATGGACGCCGAGCGCGTCATCGACGAGGTGATCGAGTTCGACAGGGCCGTGGCGGTGGCGCGCAGCTTCGCCGAGCGCGCCGGCGATACCGTGGTCGTCGTGCTCGCCGATCACGAGTGCTCCGGGTTCAGCCTCGTCGGCGCGCTCGCGAGCGTCCAGGCCGCGCGCGCGCTCCCGTCCGACGCCGCCGTCCTCGACCCGCTCGCGCAGCCGGGCCGCCAGAAGCTCGTCACGGGCGCCGGCTTCCCCCGCTACGTCATCGCCGCGGACGGCTACCCGGAGTCGCTCGAGGTGGACGGGAAGGTCCTCGTCGGGTATGGCGCGAACGGCGACCGCTACGAGACCTGGTTGCAGAAGCCGCTGCCCGTCATCGACAGCTTGCTGCCTGGAGCGCTGGCGAGCGATCTCGCCGGGCGCGGCTATCCGGCCGAGCCCGTGACGCGCGCCGAGTCGCAGAGCGGCATGTTCATCCGCGGTCAGGCGGCGGGGCGCGCGCAGGCGGCGCACACCGCGGCCGACATCCCGCTCTCGGTGTTCAGCTCGGGGAGCGAGGTGTGGCGCGACTTCGTCGGCGTGCAGACGAACACCGACGTCTTCTTCAAGCTGATGCGGGCGGCGCTCACGACCCAGCCGCACGGGCCGTGACGCGTCGCGCGGCGGGCTCAGGGCGCCATCGGCCCCTGCGCCCGCGGCTCCGGTGCAGCCGCCGTCGCGCCATCGGGCGCGGCGGTCGCCGGCACGGCGCCGCCCGCCGCCGCGAGCGCCGCGTTCCCGTACGCGGGGTCGCCCGTCACCTCGCGGATGACGAAGGGCGCGAGCCACTCCGGCGGCGACGGCTCGGGCGCGCTCGGGGGCAGCTCCACCTCCGCGAGGACCAGGTCACGGTCGGTGAACTGATCGATCTCCCACGTGAGGCTCCCGTCGCGCACGCGGCGGCGGACCTTCCGGACGCGGTGGCCCGCCGTGAGCGGCCACAGCCCCTCGAACATCTCGCGGGTCGTCTCCTCCTCCGCCTCGAGGCGCCGCGGCGGGGCCCCCTGCTTGAGGGCGCGCCAGTAGCGCTCGCCGCCGGCGCCGCGCACGCGGCGGACGCGCTCGCGGAGCAGCTCGCCGGGGAGGTAGCCCTGCTCGATCTCGTCGCCGCCCTCCGCCGCGGCGCGGGGCGGCAGGCTCGCGAGGAGGTACTTCCGCTCGGTCTCGATCTTGCCGCCGGCGCGCGCCTCCAGCGCCTCGGCGACGGCTCCGATCTCGGCGGCGAGCGCGTCGAGGCCGCCGCCGCGCCAGCTGCGCTCGAGCCCTGCGAACAGCGCGTCGCGCCGCTCGCGCACGAGCCGGACCATGGCGAGGACCCCGCCGCGCGGGCTCGCGCCGACCCGGGCTCCCGCCTCGCCGCGGTCGACCGCGGCGTGGAGCTGGCGCGCGCGCTCCGCCGCGGCGTCGACGAGGGCCGACGCGATCTCGTGCGACAGCACGTGCGCGTCGTGGAGATCGCCGAGGAGGTCCTGGAGGCGCTTCAGGTGCTTCACCGCGCTCGTCGCGTCGGCGCGCGGGTTCCCGCGCAGCGGCTCGAGCACGTAGCGCAGGCGCTTCCCCGCGATGCGGGCGCGGTGCACGTGCTCCTCGTCGGTCGCGCCCTCCACGCGGTCGAGGCGGCCGCGCAGCTCCGCGAGGTCGTCGCGAACGATCGTCGCGACCGCGGCGGCGAACGGCTCCGACTCACCGGCGAGGCGGCGCTCATACGTGGCCAGGCGCTTCGCGAGCTTCCTGGCGAGGCGGCGGTACCGCTCGGCGAGCTCGCCGCCGCCGCCCTCGCCGGCGCGCCGCCGCGCGGCGAAGCGCTCGCGCAGGAAGTCGAGCCCGGAGCGGCGCGCCGCGCCGAGCGCCTCCTCCTGCTCGGCGAGGAACGCGAGCTGGACCTCGGCGTCACGGGCGTCATTCGTGCCGCGCGCGAGCTTCTTGAGCCGACGCACCTCCTTCCCGCGCACGCTGCCCTCGAGCCACGGCCCGTAGGCGCGGAGCGTCGAGCGCAGCCGCCGCAGGCCCACCCGGAAATCGTGCAGCGCCT
>JBJMQK010000218.1:0-4009 GCA_045802735.1 Anaeromyxobacteraceae bacterium
GGAGCGGCTCGAGCGGCGCGTCCGCGCCGAGGAGCGCCGGCGAGGCCTGCGCCGCCGCGGCCGCGCCGACGAGGAGGAGCGCCCCGAGCTCGAGCTCCTCGCGCAGGGCGGGGCGGCGGCCCGCGCGCGCAGCGGCGAGGCGGCGGACGACAGCGGCGGCGCAGGCGAGCGCGAGCGCGGCGCCAGTCGCGGCCCGCGGCAGGCGCGCCCGCGGCCCGAACGCGTCGAGCGCCACGAGGGCGACGCCCGCGAGCACCGCGAGCGCCGGGAGGCTGCGGAGCGCGAAGCGCAGCGCGCGGCGGCGGCGCGGCGGGCCGAGGAGCCCGGCGTCGGCGAGGATCGCGGCGTAGAGGGCGACGAGCGCGGGCCGCGGGCGGGCGGCGGGGAGGCGGGAGCGGAGCTCGCGCGCGGAGCCGAGCGGCGCCCGCGCCGGGGCGAGGGGCCGCACCTGCGTCACGGCCGCGCCTCGTCGAGCTTGTAGATGACCTCGCCGGGCCGCACGTAGCCGAGGTCCTCGCGCGCGGCGCGCTCGAGCGCCGCCGGGTCGCCGCGCAGCGCCTTCACGTCGCGGCGGAGCCGCGCCACCCGCGCCTCCGCCTCGGCGGTCTCGCGGTCGAGGCGCTTCGCCTCGCCGTCGAGCTTCAGCGCGTGCCGCAGCCCGTTCGCGTCGAGCGCCGACCAGGCGAGGAGCGCTGCCAGGACCGCGAGGTATCCGTACGTCGCCCGGCGGCGGTCGAGGGTGGCCATGGGTCGCAGAGCAAAGACGCTAGCAGCGACCTCTGACGTGTAAAGAAATCGGATGGTTAGGGGTGGGCGGGGGACCTACGGGGGCGCACCTCGGGGAGGCATGGGCCCTTCGACTCCGCCCTTCGACTCCGGCGCTCCGCGCCTACGCTCAGGGCGAACGGAAGAGAGGTCACCGCGTGTGCACCGTCACCCCCGCCGAGAGCCCGGCGCGCAGGGCGAGGCCGTCGGGCGGCGGCTTCGTCCAGGCGATGCGCACCGGGACGCGCTCCACGACCTTCACGAAGTTGCCGGACGCGTTGTCCGGCGGGAGCAGCGAGAAGCGCGCGCCTGTGCCGCCGGAGATGCTCTCCACCCGGCCCTCCAGCGTCCGGCCCGAGTAGGCGTCGATCTCGATCTCCGCCCGCTGGCCGGGGCGCATCGCGCCGACCTGCGTCTCCTTGAAGTTCGCGACCACGTAGGTCCGGACCGGGACGAGCTGCGCGAGCGGCTGGCCCGCCTGGACCAGCTGGCCCTCGCGCGCGGTCAGGTTCGAGACGATGCCGTCCGCGGGCGCGGTGATGCGGGCGTACGAGAGCTGCAGCTTCGCGAGCTCGAGCGCGGCCTCGGCGCTCTTCACGCGTGCGTGCGCGAGGTCGGCGTTCGCGCGCGCGGCGGCGATCTGGGCGGCGATGGGCGTCGACTGATCGAGCTTGCCCTGCGCCTCGCCGACGCGCCCGGCGGCGGAGCGCTTCGCCTCCTCGGCCGCGGCGAGCTGGGCGCGCGCTGCGGCGACGCTCGCGTCGGCGGTGTCGGCGCCGGCCTGGGCGGCGTCGAGCTGCTGCTGGGACATCGCCTCGCCGGCGCGGAGCTGCCGCGCCCGCTGCAGGTCCGCCGCGGCCCGGGTGGACTCGGCCTCGGCGCGGCGCAGGGCGGCGCGCGCGGCGAGGATCTGGGCGTCGGCGCCCTCGAGCGCCGCCGAGGACGACGAGACGGCGGCGCGCGCGCCGGCGAAGCCGCCCTTCGCGGACGCCTCGACGACCTGCGCCTGCGCGTCGGCGGCCTGCGCCTGGGCCTGGGCCGTCGCGACCTCGGCCTCGGCCTGGCGCAGCCGCGCCGCGTCGTCGGCGGGGTCGATCTCGAAGAGCAGGTCGCCCTTCCTCACCGCCTGGTCCTCCGCGACGTGGAGCCGGATGACCGCCCCCGCGACGCGCGGCGCGAGCGGGACGACGTCGGCCTGGATCTGGGCGTCGTCGGTGGTCTGCTCGCCGCGCGTGAGGAACGCGTGGACGCCCCAGAGGGCGGCGAGGAGCGCCGCGACCGCGGCGACGAGGGCGAGGACGCGCCGCCGCTTGCCCCACGCAGGCGCGGGAGCCGGAGCGGGCTCGTTCGCCGGAGCGGGCGCCGCCTCCGCGGCCGGCAGGGCGCGCGCGAGGTCGTCATGGGAAGTCTGGGAGGGCTTCATGTCCGTGTCACTCCAGGGCGGCGTGCGCCGCGCCTGCGGCGCCGCCGCCGTTCACCTTGAGGAAGAGGAGCAGCGGCAGCACCGCCAGGAAGACGAGGCCCGCGAGGTAGAAGGTCTTCTCGAACGCGAGCACCGCCGCCTGCTGCGTCACCTGGCCGGAGAGCGCCGCGAGCGCGGCGCCCTTCGCGCTCACCGGGTCGAGGCCGCCGCGCGCAGCGAGCCCGGCCTGGAGCTGGGCGAGGCGCTGCATCGTCGCCGGGCTGCCCGGCGTCACGTGCGCCGCGAGCGCGTGCCGCGCCGCGACCTGGTAGCGCGAGAGGAGCGTCGCGAACACGGCGAGCCCCACCGAGCCGCCGATCTGGCGCAGCAGCGAGTTGAGCCCCGTCGCGTCGGTGAGGCGGGTGCGCGGCACGGCCGAGAGCGCCGTCGTCGTGAGCGGGACGAAGAGGAAGCTGAAGCCGGCGCCCTGGATGAGGATGTCGCGCACGATCGACGACGACGTGCTCTGCAGCGCGACGTGCGCGAGATTGAACGAGCCCATCGAGACGAGCGCGATGCCGATCCCGACGAGGAGGCGCGGCGAGACGTGGTTGTAGAGCCGCCCGACGACCGGCGTGACCGCCATCATGATGAGCACGCGCGGCATGAGCGCGAGGCCCGACTGCGTGGCGGTGAAGCCGAGCAGCTCCTGCATGAACACCGGCAGGAGGAACATGCTCGCCATGAGCATCGCGAACATGACGCCGCCGACGAGCGTGCCCGAGGTGAAGACCGGGTCCTTGAACAGGCGGAGGTTCACCGCGGGAGCGGGCGCGGTCAGCTCGCGCCAGACGAACGCGGCGAGCGCGAGGGCGGCGACGATCGCGCAGCCGGTGATGGCGCGCGAGTCGAACCAGTCCTTCGTCTGGCCCTCCTCGAGCACGTACTGGAGCGTCGCGAGGCCGACCGACATGAGGGCGATGCCCTGCCAGTCGAGGTTCTTCTTCTGCGCCTCGGCCGCGGCGCGGTTCGCGGCGCGGATGTCGTCGGGCTCCTGCACGAAGCGCCACACCATGAACAGGCCGAGGACGCCGACGGGCAGGTTGATGAGGAAGATCCACGACCAGTGCGTGTTGTCGACGATGTACCCGCCGAGCGTCGGGCCGATGGCCGGGCCGACCATGACGGCCATCGCGAAGAGCGCCATCGCCATGCCCTGCTCCTTCGGCGGGAACGTCTGGCGCAGGATGGCCTGCTCGGTGGGCTGCAGCGCGCCGGCGCCGAAGCCCTGCAGCGCGCGGTAGAAGACGAGCGACGACAGGCTGCCGGCCGTCCCGCAGAGCGCGGAGCCGACGATGAAGAGCACGAGGCTCGCCATGTAGACGCGCTTCTGGCCGAAGAAACGGCCGAGGAACGCGGTGAGGGGCATCACGACCACCGTCGCGATGACGAAGCCGGTCGTGATCCAGGTGATCTCCTGGACGGTGGCTCCGACCGCGCCGCGGATGTGCGGCAGCGCCACGTTCACGATCGAGGTGTCGATCGCCCCCATGAGCGTGCCGAAGCTCACCGAGACGGTCACGAGCCACTTGTTCGTGGCCGGGCGCGCCGGAGCGGCGGCCGGGAACGCTTCGGTGGCGACGCTCACGGCCGCCTCGCCGCGCCGTGGAGGAAGAACTCGAGCACGGCGTCGCGCACCGCGCCCGGCGCGGCGGCGGCGTGGTCGCCGTCGAGGAGGAGGAGCTGGCGCATCATGCCCACGAGGAACGCCGCGTGGAGGTCGACCGCCCCGTCCTGCAGGACGCCGTCGGCGGCGCCGCGGCGCACGAGGCGGGCGGCGCG
>JBJMQK010000221.1:0-8380 GCA_045802735.1 Anaeromyxobacteraceae bacterium
ACGCTGCGCGGCGACGACACCCTGCGACCGGTACGACTGATCGCGCTCAGCGGCTACGCGCAGCTGGAAGACCTCCAGCGCGCGCGCGAGGCCGGGTTCGACGTCCACATCGCGAAGCCAGCCGATCTCGACAGGCTGACCGCTGCGATCACGGGGGACGGCTGACCATGAAGATCGTCCTCAACGACCGCCACGCCCAGCACGAGCCCCGGATCGAGTACTTCCGTGGCCGCCCGGTGCCAGCCTTCGAGACGCCGGCCCGTGTGACGCGGGTGCTGGATGCCCTGCAGGGCACGCCACATGCCGTGCTCACCCCGCACGACCACGGGATGGCGTCGATCGAGCGCGTGCACCGGGCCGCCTATCTCCGGTTCCTGCGGTCCGCGCACGACGAGTGGCTCGCCGCGGGCAGCGAGGGCGACGCCTTCCCGGCCATATGGCCGGTGCGTAGCCTGCGCAGCGACGTCGAACCCGCGAGCCTCGCCGGGCGCATGGGCCTCTACTCGATGGACAGCGGCACGCCGCTGACCGCCGGCAGCTGGACGGCGGCGTACTGGGGCGCCCAGGCGTCGCTCAGCGCGCTGGACCTGGTGCGCGCTGGCGATCCTTGCGCCTATGCATTGACACGACCCCCCGGCCATCACGCGGGCGCGGACTTCTTCGGCGGATACTGCTTCGTCAACAATGCGGCCATCTGTGCTGGCGCGGCCCTGGCCGCCGGCGCGACGCGGGTGGCGATCCTCGACGTGGACTACCACCACGGCAACGGCACCCAGGCGATCTTCTACGACCGCCGTGACGTCCTCTACGTCAGCCTGCACGGCGACCCGATGACGGAGTACCCGTTCTTCCTGGGCCACGCCGACGAGCGGGGCGAGGGTGCGGGGCTCGGCTTCAACGTCAACCTGCCGCTGCCAGCCGGCGCGAGCACCGCGCTGTGGCTCGAGGCGCTGCGCGAGGCGATCGAGCGCGTCCGGGCGCATGCGCCGCAGCTGGTCGTCGTCTCGCTCGGCGTGGACACCTACGCCGGCGATCCGATCTCCAGCTTTCGCCTGCAACGCGAAGATTTCACGAGCCTGGGACGCGCGCTCGCCGCGCCGGGCTGGCCGACGCTGCTGCTCCAGGAAGGCGGCTATGCCACCGACGCGATGGGTGCGAACGTCGTGGCCGTGCTGGACGCGTTCTCGGCCGGGTGACCTCACGACGCAACCGCCGCTCAGCGCAGGATCTCGCCGATCCGGCGCGTTCAGCCCGCCTCGCGAGCGAGCCGCGCGAACTCCTCGGCGAGCTCGCCGACGCGCGCGAGGTACGCCTCGAGGCGATGGTCGCCGCAGCGCTCGCGCGGGAGCGTCCGGAAACCGCGCCGCGCGTACGCCGCGCCGCGGCGAGGCCCGCACAGGTGGATGACGGCGGCGAGGCGGCACCGCCGCTCCGGCGACGTGCGTTCCAGGCGCGCCCCGAGCGTGCTGCGCAGCTGGACGTCGAGCCAGGCCGAGGTCATCTCGATGGCGTGGCTCGGGAGCCAGCGCACGTACAGGTCGTTGAACCAGCACACCCGCGGGTCGCGCCACGGCCCGTCGCGCACCACCCGGTGATCGTGGACGCAGAGGTGGCGGGCCTCGGCGTACGTCCCGTCGGTGATCTGGAGGAGACCGACCGCCGATGAAGCGGGCCCGTACAGGCCGAGCGGGTTCCAGGCCCAGCGCCACCGCCAGTACGTGCGGGCGAGCGGATCGCCCGCGCTCTCCACCTGCGAGAGGGCGGCGAGCAGCTCCGGGGTGACGAGCTCCGTCGCGTGCTCGCGGAAGAGCGGGCCGTAGGCCGACCAGGTGGAGGGCGGCCCCTTCGAGGCGGTCGGTACCACCGCGAAGAGCTCCGTGGGCTTGCGCAGCACCTGGTAGCCGACGGTGACGGCGAACAGGAGCCCGAGCACGAACGGCGCGCGCAGCGCGGCCGGCGACGCCCGCCAGCGTGACGCGAGGCGACGCCAGCGGCGCTGCCAGCTCGTTCTCCGCGTGGCCGTGCGCTTCACGGCGCGCATCGTAACGCGCACCCGCGGTCCCCGCGTCACGCCGGTCTCTCGAACCGCCGCCTCTCCCGCTCGACGCCGGCGCGCGCCGCGCAGCCGTCGAGGTGGTCGTTCACGATCCCGACCGCCTGCATGAACGCGTACATCGTCGTCGGACCGACGAAGCTGAAGCCGCGCCGGCGGAGATCCTTCGAGAGCGCGGTCGACTCGGGCGTGGTGGGCATCGCGCGGAGCGCGGCCCAGGTGAGCTTCTTCGGGCGCGACGCCGGCGCCGGCTCGAAGCGCCAGAAGTAGGCCGCGAGCGAGCCGAACTCGTCGCGCAGCGCGCAAGCCTTTTGCGCATTGTTGATCGTCGACTCGATCTTCCCGCGGTGGCGCACGATGCCGGCGTCGGCGAGCAGCCGCTTCACGTCGCGCGCGCCGAAGCGGGCCACCTCCTCGAGGTCGAACCCGGCGAAGCCCTCGCGGAAGGCCGCTCGCTTGCGGAGGATCGTGAGCCACGAGAGCCCGGACTGGAACCCCTCGAGGCAGACCTTCTCGAAGAGGCGCACGTCGTCGCGCGTCGGGCGTCCCCATTCCTCGTCGTGATAGGCGACGTAGTCCGGCGCCGACACGGCCCACGGACAGCGGGGCTCACCATCGGGTCCCGGCAGGAGCCCGCGAACGCCTTCCGGCATCACACCACCCCCAGCGCTCCCGCGAGCGCCCCGGCCGCGACGATCCACAGGATGTGGAGCCTCGTGCGCCAGACCACGACCGCGCTCGCGACCGCCGCGGCGACGACGCGCCACCCTCCCGTCTGCGACACGATGATCCAGCTCGTCGCCCCGAGGAGCGCGATCGTGATGGGCGCCATCCCGGCCCGGAACGCGCGCACCGCGCGCGAACGTCCGCGCGACGTCCCCCACCGCCCGGCGGCGACGGCGAGCATCGACGACGGCAGCAGGATCGCGAGCTGCGCCACCGCGGCGCCGATGACGCCCGCCGCCTGGTACCCGACGAGCGCGACGTAGAGCGTGTTCGGTCCGGGAGACGCCTGCGCGATCGCGATCGCGGCCGCGAACTGCGCGTCCGTCTCGAGCGCGAGCTCTTCGACGACGAGGCGGTGCAGGTCCGGAGCGATGGCGAGGGCGCCGCCGACCTGCAGGACGGACAGGAGGAGCAGCTTCGCCAGCAGCACCGACCAGGCCTGCGCGGTCATGGCGGCCCCTCGCCACCGCCGACGCGGCGCCACGCCAGGAGGTACGCCGCCCCCCCGACGGCGAGGAGCGCCCACGCGAGCGGCAGGCGAAGCACGCCCACGAGCAGAAACGCGGCGGCGCCGATGACGACGCAGGCCGGCACGCCGAGCGGGCTCGCGCGCAGCGATCGCGCGAGCTTCGCCGCCGTCCCCACGATGAGGCCTGCCGACACGGCGCCCATCCCGCGCAGCGCCCCCGCCACGGCGGGGTTCCCCGACCAGTGCGCGTACACCGCCACGAGCGAGAGCACGATCGCGAACGGCACCGCCAGGAGCCCGCCCAGCGCCGCCACCGCGCCGCGCCACCCGAAGAACCGGTCGCCCAGCATGAGGGCGACGTTGCAGATGTTCGGGCCGGGCAGGACCTGGCCGATGGAGAGCAGCTCCAGGAACTCGTCGCGCGTGACCCAGCGGCGATCCTCGCAGAGCACCCGCTGCGCGACGACCACGACGCCGCCGAAGCCCTGCAGGGCGAGGAGCGTGAACGCCACGAACAGCTCGACGGGCGAGGATGGGCGCTCCAGCGCCTCGCTCCCGGCCGCGGCAGGGACGTCACGCACGGCGCAGCTCGCGCTGCGCGCCGCGCGGGTCGAGCTCGAGCGTGCGCGCGTGGTACTCGGCGAGGCCTCGACGGTGGCCGATCGACACGACCGTCGTGCGCGGGAGCCGCTCGCGGATCGCGCGGTAGAGCTGCCGCTCGAGGTCGATGTCGACGGCGGAGGTCGCCTCGTCGAGGAAGAGCCACGCCGGGCGGTGGAGCAGCGCGCGCGCGAAGGCGATGCGCTGCGCCTCGCCGGGCGAGAGCTCCTCGCTCCAGGGCCGCTCCTCGTCGAGGCGCGCGGCGAGGTGCGCGAGGCCGCAGGCGCAGAGCGCGTCCAGGACCTCCTCCGCGCGGAACCGATCCGCGCCGGCGGGATACGAGACCACCTGCCGCAGCGTGCCGAGCGGCAGGTACGCGCGCTGCGGCAGGAACATGGGCTCGAAGCGGCGCGGCCAGCGGATCGTCCCGCAGCCGAAGGGCCACACGCCGGCGATGGCGCGGAAGAGCGTGCTCTTGCCGCACCCCGACGCGCCGCAGACGAGCAGCGAGTCGCCTCCGGCCGCGATCGAGAGGTCGATGGCCGCGTGCAGCGGCTCGCCGCCGGGCCGGTGCACCGAGACGGCCTCCACGACGAGGGTATCGCCCTTGCCGCGGCGCACCGCGATCCCGCGGCGCGCGCGCACGTCGAGGCGCGTCCGGCCCATCGCGCGCTCGAACTCGAGCAGCCGATCCGCCGTCGCGCGCCAGCTCGCGAGCCACCCGTAGGAGCTGACGAACCAGGAGAGCGACCCCTGCACCTGCCCGAACGCCTGCCCGATCTGGACGAGCCCGCCGAGCTGGATCGCGCCCGCGAAGAACCGCGGGAGGGCGATGGCGAGCGGGAACACCGACGCGACCTGCCCGTATCCCGTGGTGAAGAGGCTCAGGAGCTTCTGCCGCTTGAGGCCGCGCCAGACGTTGTCGAAGACGCCGCCGAAGCGCCGCGTCAGCTCGTCGAGCTCACCGCGCTCGCCGCGGTGGAGGGCCACGCCCTCCGCGTGCTCCCGGAACCGCACCAGGCCGTAGCGGAAGTCCGCCTCGCGCTGCTGCCCCTCGACGTTGAGCGCCACGAGCGGCCTGCCGAGCTTGTGCGTCACCCACGAACCACCGCCGGCATAGAGGAACGCGACCCACACCAGGTACCCGGGCACGTCGAAGCCCGTACCGTGGTAGCGGAGCGGGAGTGAGCCCGAGAGGCCCCACAGCACGCCGGTGAAGGCGATGAGGCTCGCGACGGCCGTGAGCAGCCCGAGCGCGAGGCCCAGCGTGGAGTCGACGAGGAGGTGGAGGTCCTCCGCGATGCGCTGGTCGGGGTTGTCGGTGCGGTTGCCCGAGAACTGGAGCTGGTAGTAGGTGCGCGCAAGGAGCCACTCGCGCAGGAAGCGATCCGTGATCCAGCGGCGCCAGCGGAGCTGCAGGGTCTGGCCGAGGAAGAACTGGTAGGTCGCGCCGCCCATGTACGCCGCAGCGAGGAGGCCGAACTGGAGGAGCCGCCGCGTCGCGAGCGCGCCGTCGCGCGCCTGCAGCGCGTCGTAGAACCCGCCGTAGCAGCGCTGGAAGAGCACGTTCAGGTAGACCATTCCGAGCGTGAGCGCGACGACGGCGGCGAGCAGGGCCCACGCCGTCGCCCTCTCCTCGGAGGCCCAGTACGGCTTCACGAGGCTCCACGTGTCGCGCCAGAACCGGCGGCCGTCCGCCATCCTCACCTCCTGCCGACGGGCCGCGCGCACGGACACCCGAGCACCATAAGGCGCGCGCACCGCGCGTGCGTCGCGGCGGGGCCCTCGCGGCGCGGCCCGGAGAGGCCCGGGTCCCGGCCGCCGTGCCCATCCGGGCCGCATCCCCGCCGATGAGTCTCGCCGTCGCGCGCGGTCCAACAGCCGAGTACGAACTCACGGAGGCTGACATGACCGCGGACTCCATCGGTGCCGACGACGTTCACCCCGCCGCCCGGCCGCAGGCCCACGCCCGTTCCGCTGGTGGAGCTTCACCAGCGCTGCCGGTGATCTCGACCGGGGCTCGCTGGGCAGGGCGCGTCGTGAGCGGCCTCGTCGCCGCGTTCCTGCTCTTCGACGCCGTGCTCAAGCTCGTGAAGCCGCCCTTCGTGGTGGAGGGCACGGTGAAGCTCGGCTACCCGGCCGAGGTGATCGTCCCGCTCGGCCTGGTCCTGCTCGTCTCGACGCTGCTCTACCTCGCGCCCCGCACCGCACCGTTCGGCGCGGTCCTGCTGACGGGCTATCTCGGCGGCGCCATCGCGACGCACGTCCGCGTGGGCGACCCGCTCGCGAGCCACGTGCTCTTCCCGGTGTACGTGGCCGTCATGGTGTGGGGCGGGCTGTGGCTCCGCGACGCGCGGCTGCGCGCGCTCGCGGCGCGGGACCGGTCCCGGGAGCAGCACGCCTAGGGAGCGCACCCGATGCTCGGCGACAGCGAGGGAAACCTCGTCGGGCTGGGACCGCCGATCCGCTGAGTGCGTCTTCGGCTCCGGCCGCGCTCGCTCCGCGAGGGTCAGCGCGCTCGATCGGCGACGGGGCGCCAGCCCCCACGCCGCGTGCAATGCGTGGCGCCCAGGTTATCGCGGTGGAGGACCCTCACCCTGAGGACGATCATGCAAGCAGCGATTCCTGGGCAGATGAAGGCGGCGGCGTTCGACCAGCACGGCGGGCCGGAGGTCCTGCACACCGAGGTGCTCCCGGTGCCGCGCCCGGGTCCGCGGCAGGTGCTCATCCGGCTCGACGCCGCCGGGATCGGCGTGTGGGACCCGTACATCCGATCCGGCGAGGTCGAGCTCGGCACGCGGCGCTTCCCGCGCGTCATCGGCAACGACGGGGCGGGCGAGGTCGTCGCGGTGGGCGACGAGGCGCGGCGCTTCCGCGTGGGGGATCGCGTCTACGCCTACTCGTTCGAGGGCGGCTGCTACGCAGAGTACGCGGCCTTCGGAGAGGACGAGATCGCGCCGATCCCGCAGGGCTTGAGCGTGGAGGAGGCGGGCGCGCTCGGCGCCGACGGCATCACCGCGCTGCGCGGCCTCGACGACCAGCTGCACCTCGCGGCGGGGCAGACGCTGCTCGTGTACGGCGCGAGCGGCGGGATCGGGCACATCGCCGTGCAGCTCGCGAAGCGGATGGGCGCGAGGGTGCTCGCGGTCGCGTCGGGTCCGGACGGCGTGGAGCTCGTGCGGAAGCTCGGCGCGGACGCCGCGGTCGACGGCAAGGCGGACGACGTCGCGCGGGCGGCGCGCGAGTTCGCGCCCGGCGGCCTCGACGCGGCGCTCGTGCTGGTCCACGGCGAGAGCCTCGCCCCCGCGCTCGCGGCGATCCGGAAGGGCGGGCGCGTCGCGCACCCGAACGGCGTCGAGCCGGCGCCGCGCGCGCCCGGCGGCGTCCCGGTCCTCGCCTACGACGGCGAGCCGAGCCGCGACGCGTTCGAGCGGCTCAACCGGCTCGTCGCCGCCGGCCCGTTCCACCTCGAGGTCGGCCGGCGCTACCGCCTCGACGACGCGGCGCAGGCGCACCGCGAGATCGGACGGCATCACCTGGGGAAGCTCGTGCTGACCATCCACTAGCTCGTCAACGGATGCTCGCGCCCGCCCCCTGCGCCACGGCCCCGCGCTTCCCGTGCATCAGCTCGACGATCGCCTCGTAGAGCCGGCGCCGTGACTCGTGGCGCTCGTGGGCGCGCGTGATGTAGCGCACCACGATCTCGATCCCGCCGCCGGTCGGCACCACGTGGATGCCCGGCACCGCCGAGAAGGTCTGCACGCGGTAGCGCGAGGTGGTCTTGCGCCACTCCGCCTCGGCGAGCTTCACGTTCCCCGCGGTCTCCTTCTCCACCAGGCGCTGGACCCCGTCGATGATGGGATAGGGGTCCTGCCCCGGCGGCACGAGGAGCCTGAGCTCGTCCCACATCCACTGCCCCGAGGTCGAGAAGTTGAAGTAGTGACCCTCGATCGCGAAGGAGTTGACGAACGAGACGCGGCGGCCGGTGGGGTGGCCGGCGTCGTTCCAGCTCCCGGTCTCGAGCAGCACGGTGTGGAAGAGGCCGATCTCCACCACCTCGCCACCCACGCCCTTGATCTCGACCCAGTCGCCCGTCCGGATACCGTTCCGGCCCATGAGGATGAACCAGCCGAAGAAGGCGACGATGAAGTCCTTCATCGCCACGGTGAGGCCGGCGCCGGCGAGGCCGAGCACGGTCGTCACTTCCCTCGGCATCCCGAACACGATGAGGAGCGCAAGGGCCAGGGTGACGACGTTCACGCCCAGGCGCGCGACGGTGCGCAACGTGTCGACCCGCACCTTGTCGCGCGCGACGCCGCGGAAGAGTCGCTCCACCACTTCACCAGCGGCGAACCCCAGCGCGAGGAGCCCGAAGAGCCCGAGCAGGCCCCACAGCAGCGTGCGCAGGGCGGCCCGGGCCTGCCCCTGGACCTCCGCGATCCAGGCGCCGTAGGTCTCTCCCAGCTCCTGCAGATCCTGGAGCCTCCGGCTCACCGCCGCGAGCCGCCGCTCATCGTCGGCGTGGCGCGCGA
>JBJMQK010000336.1:0-4087 GCA_045802735.1 Anaeromyxobacteraceae bacterium
CCGGCCCCGCCCCCCCCCCCCCCTCGCCCCGCCCGCAAGTGCGACCCGCTCCCGGCGCTCCCCCCCGCCGCCCCCCAGCCCCGCGACCGCGGCCCCGCCGGCCCCGCCCTCGAGGTCTACGGGCGCGTGCTCGAGACGGCGCCGCAGAACGCCGATGCCCTCGCCGGGCGCGGGCTGTGCTATCTGGATCTCTCCCAGTACCAGCAAGCGACGGCGAGCCTCGAGGCCGCACTCAGCGTAAATGCGCAGCACGGTGACGCTCTCATGGGCCTCGCCGAGACGTTCCGTTATGAAGGGCGACGAGCCGAGGCGGTGCAGTACTACGAGCGTTACCTCGCCGCGCACCCGCGCGGGGAGAGCGCGAGTGCCGCCCGCAATGCCATCGAGGCCATGAAGGAGTGAGCATGACCGAGCACGGGATCCCGAAGCCGACGAGCCAGGAAGACGAGTACTTCGTCAAGGAGGACGCCGAGAAGAAGCGGCGCATCGCGCTCGAGATGAAGAAGCAGCTCGCGGCCGACCAGCAGGCCGCGCTGAAGCAGCTTCACTACGGGCACTGCCCGAAGTGCGGCATGAACATGCAGGAGGTCCGCTACGGGAAGCTCAACGTCGACGCCTGCTTCTCCTGCGGCGGCGTCTTCCTCGGCAAGGGCGACATGGACGTCATCGCCCAGCCGCAGCAGAAGGGGATCATGGGCGCGATCCTCAACTGGTTCAAGGACGAGACGAAGCGCCCGGGCTAGGGACGCGATGGCGCTGTCGATCGAGGACGTGCGGCGGGTCGCGGTGCTCGCGCGCCTGAAGCTCACCCCCGAGGAGGAGGTGGGCCTGCAGGGCCAGCTCTCGGCGATCCTCGACTACGTGAAGCAGCTCGAGGAGCTGGACGTCTCGGGCGTCGAGCCGATGACGCACGCGCTCGCCGCGGGCGACGGGCTCCTCCTCCGCGCCGACGAGGCGCGCCCGAGCCTCTCTCCCGACGAGGTGCTCGCGAACGCGCCCGCGCGCGAGGGCACCTGCTTCAAGGTGCCGAGGATCATCGAGTGACGGGCGGAGCGCTCCTCGACCTCTCGCTCACCGACCTCTCGCGCGCGCTCGCCGCGCGCGAGGTCTCGTCCGCCGAGGCGACCGACGCCGCGCTCGCGCGCATCGAGGCGACCGACGCCAGGCTCGGCACGTTCCTCACGGTGACGGGCGACCGGGCCCGCGAGCGCGCCCGCGCCGCGGATGACCGCGCGGTGCACGGCCGCCGGCTCGGGCCGCTCGACGGCGTCCCGCTCGCGGTGAAGGACATCTTCTGCACGAAGGGCGTGGCGACGACCGCCGGCTCGCGCATCCTCGAGGGGTTCGTGCCGCCGTACAGCGCGACCGTCGTGGAGAGGCTCGAGGCCGCCGGCGCCGTGCTCGTCGGCAAGCTCAACATGGACGAGTTCGCCATGGGCTCGTCGAACGAGAACAGCGCGTACGGGCCCTGCCGCAACCCCTGGGACCCGGCGCGCACGCCCGGTGGGTCCTCCGGGGGCAGCGCCGCAGCCGTCGCCGCGCGGCAGGTCTTCGGGACGCTGGGCACCGACACCGGCGGCTCGATCCGGGAGCCGGCGGCCTTCTGCGGGGTCGTCGGGATCAAGCCCACCTACGGGCGCGTCTCGCGCTACGGCGTCGTCGCCTTCGCGAGCTCGCTCGACCAGGTGGGCCCGCTCGCGCGCACGGTGGGTGACGCTGCGTCGCTGCTCCAGGTCATCGCCGGCAAGGACGAGCGCGACCTCACCTCCTCCTCGCGGCCGGTGGACGACTACGGCGCCGCGCTCGAGGGCGGGGCGCGCGGGCTCACGATCGGCGTGCCGCGCGAGTGGCTCGACGCAGCCGTCGAGGCGGGCGTCCTCGCGCGCGTGAAGGAGGCCCTCGCCGCCTACGAGCGGCTCGGCGCGAAGCTCGTCGACGTCTCCTTGCCGCACACGAAGTACGGCATCGCCGCCTACTACCTCATCGCGCCCGCCGAGGCCTCCTCGAACCTCGCGCGCTACGACGGCGTGCGCTTCGGCCTGCGCGCCAAGGACGCGAAGGGCCTCCGGGAGCTGTACGGCGAGTCGCGGCGCCGCGGCTTCGGCCCGGAGCCGAAGCGGCGCATCATGCTCGGCACCTACGCGCTCAGCGCCGGTTACTACGACGCCTACTACCTGCGCGCGCAGAAGGTCCGGACACTGCTCCGCAAGGACTTCGACCGCGCCTTCGAGCGCTGCGACGTCGTCGCCGGGCCGGTGACGCCCACCGTCGCGTTCCGCCTCGGCGAGAAGGTGGACGATCCGCTGCAGATGTACCTCGCCGACGTGTTCACCGTGACCTGCAACCTCGCCGCGCTCCCCGGGCTCTCCGTGCCGTGCGGCCTTCACCCGAGGGAGAACCTCCCCGTGGGCCTGCAGCTCCTCGGCCGCCCGTTCGACGAGGCGACCCTCTTCCGCGCCGCGCGCGCGCTCGAGCGCGAGCTCGGGCCGTTGCCGCGGCCGCCCAGCTAAGCCGAGGAGGGAAGGTGCCGGTCTCCGACTACGAGGTGGTGATGGGGCTCGAGGTCCACGCCCAGCTCCTCACCGAGAGCAAGATCTTCTGCGGCTGCTCGACCGCGTTCGGCGGCGAGCCGAACACCCACACCTGCCCGGTGTGCCTCGCCATGCCCGGGGTGCTCCCGGCGCTCAACCGCCGCGTCGTCGAGTACGCCGTGAAGACGGGGCTCGCGCTCGGCTGCGAGGTGAAGCGCAAGAGCATCTGGGCGCGGAAGAACTACTTCTACCCGGACCTGCCGAAGGGGTACCAGATCTCGCAGTTCGAGCTGCCGGTGTGCGAGGGCGGTGGCGTCACCATCGCCACGGCGGCGGGCGAGAAGCGCGTGCGGCTCACGCGCATCCACATGGAGGAGGACGCCGGCAAGAACGTCCACGACGTCTCGGCCGACGGCGCGTCGGGCGTGGATCTCAACCGCGCCGGCGTGCCGCTCCTCGAGATCGTCTCCGAGCCGGACCTGCGCTCGGTCGACGAGGTGGTCGAGTACCTCAAGTCGCTGCGCGCGATCCTCATGTACCTCGGGGTGAACGACGGGAACCTCGACGAGGGGTCGTTCCGCTGCGACGCGAACGTCTCGATCCGCCCGCGCGGCGAGACGAAGCTCGGGACCCGCTGCGAGCTCAAGAACATGAACTCGTACCGGTTCCTGAAGCAGGCCATCGAGTACGAGGTGCGCCGCCAGGTGGAGCTCGTCGAGTCGGGCGGCAAGGTCGTGCAGGAGACGCGCCTCTTCGACCCGGCGCGGGGCGAGACGCGCCCCATGCGCTCGAAGGAGGAGGCGCACGACTACCGCTACTTCCCCGAGCCCGACCTGCCGCCCCTCGTCATCACCGAGGCCATGGTCGAGGAGGCGCGGCGCTCGCTGCCCGAGCTTCCCCATGCGCGCGCCGAGCGCTACGCGCGGGACCTCGGCCTCTCGGCCTTCGACGCCGGGCTCCTCACCGCCGAGCGCGCCGTCGCCGAGTTCTTCGACGCGGCGCTCGCCGCGTACGGCGCGGGGCCCGAGGCCGCGAAGAAGGTCGCGAACTGGGTGAGCGGCGAGGGCGCGCGCCTCGCGAACGAGACGGGGCTCGCACCGGCCGCGTGGAAGCTCACGCCCGCCGGGCTCGCGTCGATCCTGCGGCTCCTCGACGCCGGGACCGTGAACGGCAACGGCGCGAAGGTGGTGTTCGAGGAGCTGTTCCGGAGCGGCGGCGACGCCGAGGCGGTGGTGCGCGCGAAGGGGCTCGCCCAGGTCTCGGACGAGGGCGCCATCGAGGGCGTCGTGGAGCGCGTCGTCGCCGCGAGCCCGGCCGAGGTGGAGCGCTACCGGGCCGGCAACAAGAAGCTCCTCGGCTTCTTCGTCGGGCAGGTGATGAAGGAGCTCCGGGGCAAGGGCAACCCCGGCGTCGTGAACGCGCTCGTGAAGAAGAAGCTCGGCGACTAGAAGGACGAGGATGCATACCGAACACGCGAGCGGAGCGAGCGCGCCGGGGCGCCAGCGCGGGCGCGGCGCAAAGCCGCCCCCGCTGGCGCCAGGAACCCCGCGCGCGGG
>JBJMQK010000610.1:0-3007 GCA_045802735.1 Anaeromyxobacteraceae bacterium
CCCATGGGGCCGCCGATGACGAAGCGGCCGGTGGGGTTGATGTGGATCTTCGTCTTCCGGTCGACGAGCTTCTTCGGCAGCGCCTTCGCGATGACCTCCTCGCGGATGGCGGCGTGCAGCTTCTTGTTCGAGACGTCGGCCGAGTGCTGCGTCGAGACGACGACCGTGTCGATGCGCGCGACCTTGCCGTCCCGGTACTCGACGGAGACCTGGCTCTTCCCGTCCGGCCGCAGGAAGTCGAGCCCGCCGCGGCGCGCCTTCGCGAGCTGCCGCGTCACGGCGTGCGCGTACTGGATGGGCGCCGGCATGAGCTCGGGCGTCTCGTCGCAGGCGTAGCCGAACATCATGCCCTGGTCGCCCGCGCCGCCCGTGTCCACGCCCTGCCCGATGTCGGGCGACTGCTGGTCCACCGCGACGAGCACGCCGCAGGTGTTCCCATCGAAGCCCATCTCGCTCTCGGTGTAGCCGATGCGCTTCACCACCGCGCGGGCGAGCGTGGGGTAGTCGATGCGCGCGGTCGTCGTGATCTCGCCGGCGATCATGACGTAGCCGGTCTTGAGCAGCGTCTCGCAGGCGACCCGGCCCTTCTGGTCCTGGGCGAGGACCGCGTCGAGCACCGCGTCCGAGACCTGGTCCGCCATCTTGTCGGGGTGGCCCTCCGTGACGGACTCGGACGTGAAGAGATAATCGGTCTGCGACATGGGCTTGGGCTCCGGGTGGAAAACGGGTCGCCACCCTAGGTTGGGCAGCGGAGGCCTGTCAAGATAACGGAGGAGCGCGCCGGGAAAAGTCCCCGGTGGCCCGCTTTCCCGGGCGGGCGACCGGCCCGCCGGACGGGTCCGTCAGCCGGCGGCGGGGCCGACCGCCGCTTCGCTGTCGAGGAGCGCGCCGAAGCGGTTCACCATCTCCGCGCGCACCTCGCGCTCGATCTCGTCGGCGGCGGTGAGCTCGAGGATGCGGTCGACGAGCCGGCGCCCGTCGGCCGCCGAGGCCGCTCGCAGCACCCGCTTCACGAGCGGGATCGAGGGGCCGTTCATCGACAGCTCGTCGAGGCCGAGCCCGAGCAGCACGAGTGCGTAGATGGGCTCGCCCGCCATCTCGCCGCACATCGACACCGGGATGCCGGCGACGCGCCCGGCGTCGCACACGAGCTTCAGCATGCGCAGCACCGCGAGGTGCAGCGGCCGGTACAGGTAGGCGACGTCCTTGTTCTGGCGATCGATCGCCATCGTGTACTGGATGAGGTCGTTCGTCCCGATGGAGAGGAACTCGCACTCGCGCGCCAGCCGGTCGGCGATCATCGCGGCCGAGGGCAGCTCGACCATGATCCCCACCGGCGGCATGCGCGTCTCGACGCCCTCCTTGCGCAGCTCCTCGCGCGCCTCGAGGAGCGACCGCTTCGCGGCGCGCAGCTCGGCGACGCCCGACACCATCGGGAACATGACCTTGAGGTTCCCGTGCACCGAGGCGCGCAGGAGCCCGCGCAGCTGCGCGCGGAACATCTCCGGGTGGCGGAGGCAGTAGCGCACGGCGCGGAGGCCCAGCGCCGGGTTCGTGTCGTGGCTGCGGGCGCCGGCGGGCAGCTTGTCGGCGCCGAGGTCGAAGGTGCGGATCGTCACCGGCCGCGGCGCGAGCGACGAGAGCACCTTCGAGTAGGTGCGATAGTGCTCCTCCTCGTCGGGCATCTCGGTGCGACCCATGAAGAGGAACTCGGTGCGGTAGAGGCCGACCCCCTCCCCGCCGTGGTCGACGAGGCTCGGCACCTCCTCGGCGAACTCGATGTTGCCCACGAGCCGGACCGAGACGCCGTCCTGCGTGGTGGTGGGGAGGTCGCGCGTGGCGCGGAGCGCGTCCTCCTGCTTCATCCAGCGCTCGCGCGCCGCCTCGTAGTCGGCGCGCTCCCCGGGGGAGGGGTTGAGGATGATCATCCCCCGCACCCCGTCGACGATGATCCAGTCGCCCTTGTCGGCGAGCCCCGAGACCCGGCCCACGCCCACCACGGCGGGCACCTCCATGGAGCGCGCGACGATGGCGGTGTGCGAGGTCTTCGTGCCGGCGTCGGTGACGAACGCGGCGACCTTGCGCTCGTGCAACAGGAGCGCGGTGTCCGCCGGCGAGAGGTCGTGGGCGATGACGACCGACCCCTCCGGCGGCGGCTCCTCGACGTCCACCACCTCGCCCATGAGGTTCTTGATGATGCGCTCGCCGACGTAGTCGACGTCGGCGCGGCGCTCCTTGAAGTACTCGTCGGCGTCGTCGGAGAAGGCCGCCTTGATCTTGCGGATGGCGCGCTTGACCGCCCACTCCGCGTTGACGTTGTCCTCCCGCACGAGCCGCTGCGCCTCGGCGACGAGCATCGGGTCCTTCAGCATCATGCGGTGCATGTCGATGATGGCGAGGTGGTCGTTGCCCTCGAGCCGCTCCACCTTCTCGCGCACCGTCGCGAGCTGCTGGTCCGCGGTGTCGAGCGCGCGATCGAGCCGCGCCAGCTCGCCCGTGACCTCGTCCTCCCCCACGCGCCGCTTCGGGGTCTTCACCTTGCGCCGGTCGACGGGCCAGCAGCGCCCGACGGCGATGCCGGGCGAGGCGGCGAGCCCCATGAGCGTGGTGGAGGCCCCCATCCCGCTACTTCTCCCCGAACCCGTTCTCGATGATCTTGGCGAGCGCGGTCATGGCCTCGGGCGCGTCGTCGCCCTCGCACCAGACCACGATCTGGGTGCCCTTCGCCGCCGCGAGCGTGAGCACGCCCATGATGCTCTTGCCGTTCACCTCGGCGCCGTCCTTCGCGACGTGCACCTCCGCGCGGTAGCGGTTCGCGGTCTGGACGAGCTGCGCCGCGGCGCGGGCGTGGAGCCCGAGGGCGTTCACGATGAGGAAGGTTCGCTCGAGGCGCGCCATCTAGAAGCTCCCGTGGAGGCGGCCGGCCAGGGCCGCGAGGCCGACGCCGCCGAGGATCGCCGCATACGTCGCAGGAAGGAGGCGAGCGCCGCGCGCGAGGGCGACATAG
>JBJMQK010000477.1:0-9219 GCA_045802735.1 Anaeromyxobacteraceae bacterium
ACGTCCACCTCTCCCTCTGGGACGGCCAGAGGAACGTCTTCGCCGATGGCGCGGGCGGGCTCTCGAGGACGATGGAGCAGGCCATCGCCGGGCAGGTGACGCTCATGCCGGAACTCACCGCCGTCATCGCACCCACCGTGAACTCGTACAAGCGCATGGTGGAGGGCGCCTGGGCGCCGACGACGGCGACGTGGGGGATCGAGAACCGCACCACCGCGCTCCGCGCCATCCCGGGGAGCGCGAAGGCGACGCGCATCGAGTACCGCCAGGCCGCGGCCGACATGAACCCGTACCTCGCCATGGCGGTCGCGATCGGCTCGGCGCTGTGGGGGATCGAGCACGGGCTCACGCCGCCGCCGCCGGTGCGCGGCAACGCCTACGAGGCGAAGGCCGCGCCGAGGCTGCCGCGCTCGCTCGCCGAGGCGACGGCGCGGCTCCGCGAGAGCGCGGCGGCGCGCGAGCTGCTCGGCGCGGAGTTCGTCGAGCACTACGCCCGCACCCGCGAGTGGGAGGTGCGACAGTTCGAGCGCGCGGTGACGACGTGGGAGCTGGAGCGCTACTTCGAAATTATTTGAACGGATCGTCCTTGGCGTCGACTACGCTCCCTCGCGAACGGAGACCCCGATGATCACCGAGATGTCGTTCCCGACGCGCATCGTCTTCGGCAAGGGCGCCCTGCAGGAGGTGCCGAACCACCTCGCCCGCCTGGGCGTGAAGAAGCCGCTCATCGTGACGGACAAGGGGCTCGCCGACACCGGGCTCCTCACGCGCCTCACCACGGTGCTCGAGCGCGCGAAGGTGGCGTTCGCGGTGTTCGACGGGGTGGAGCCGAACCCGAGCGGCGCGACCGTCGAGCGCGGCCTCGCGGTCTGGCGCGAGAGCGGTTGCGACGGCATCATCGGCATCGGCGGCGGCTCGCCCATCGACGCGGCGAAGGGCGTGCGCCTCCTCGCGACCCACCCGCTCCCGCTCGCGCTGTACGACGACGCGAAGGACGGCTGGCGCCACGTCACGAACCCCATGCCGCCGATGCTCGCCATCCCCACGACCGCGGGCACCGGCTCCGAGGTCGGGCGCAGCTTCGTGGTGACGCTCCCCGAGACGGGCCGGAAGACGGTGATCTTCGCGCCGCCGCTCATGCCGACCGTGGCGATCTGCGATCCGGAGCTCACCTACGACCTCCCGCCGCGCCTCACCGCCGCGACCGGCATGGACGCGCTCACCCACAACCTCGAGTCGCTCTGCGCGAAGGGCTTCCACCCGCTCGCCGACGCGCTCGCGCACAAGGGGCTCGAGCTGTGCGGCAAGTACCTCGTGCGGGCCGTGAAGGACGGGCACGACGAGGAGGCGCGCGGGCAGATGATGATCGCGGCGATCACCGGGGCCGCCGCCTTCCAGAAGGGGCTCGGCGCGGCTCACGCGCTCGCGCACGCGCTCGGCCCGGTGTCGAACGTCCACCACGGCCTCGCGAACGCGATCGTCCTGCCGTACGTGATGGAGTTCAACCTCGGGCACGCGCAGGCGGCGCTCGCCGAGGTGGCGGTCGCGCTCGGCGAGCAGGGCGGCGGCGAGGAGGACCAGCTCGCCCGCCGCGCCATCGAGCGGGTCCGCGCCATGTCGCGCGACGCCGGGATCCCGCAGCGCCTGCGCGACGTGGGCGTGAAGGAGTCGCAGCTGCCGCTCCTCACCGAGAAGGCGTTCGAGGACGCGAGCCACCAGGCGAACCCGCGGCCGTGCCAGCCGGCCGATCTCGCCGCGATGCTCTCCGCGGCGTACTGACCCGCAGGGGCGGGAGCGATCCACCCACATCGACGACCGGCGAGCGAGCGCCCGCCAGAGCGACTGGCCGCGTAAACTCGGGAGGAACGCGCGTCGCCTCCCGCGCGTTCACCGTCCCGATGCGAACGACCCGCGCTCTCCCCCTCGTCCTCTCGCTCGCCGGCCTGCTCACCGGGTGCGGCGGCGCCGGCACGCCCGCCGATGCGAGCGGCGGCGCGCCCGTCGGCGCCCCGGCGGGCGGCGCGGTGCCGCCGGTGGCGACGCCGACCTGCGACGGCGCGCGGCTCTCGGCGCCGTTCCTCGGAAAGGACCGCCTCCTCGTCGGCCTCTCGACGGGCAGCGAGGCGAGCGCCGCCGCAGCGCCTTACGACCTCCGCTACGAGTACATCGCGGCCGGCATCTCGCCGGGCCCGGCCCTGTGCACGTCGTGCGACGGAAGCTGCGCGACGTGGTGGGGCTGCTGGCAGGATCCGGCGAAGCCGCTCGGCCTCTTCGCGCGCGACCTCGTCGCGAACGCGAAGGCGGCCTCGCCGGCGCAGGTGCCGATGTTCACGTACTACCAGCTGCTCCAGTCGATGGCGCCGCCGTCCGAGGGCGACGCGGAGGTGACGCAGGTGAGGGACGCCGCCTTCATGCGCCGCTACCTCGCCGACTACCGCTTCCTGCTGCAGCAGATCGGCGGCGACGTCGCGGTCCTCCACCTCGAGCCCGACTTCTGGGGCTACGCCGGGCGGCGCCAGCAGGCGTGCTCCGCGATCCCGGCGGCGGTCGCGTCGGCGAACCCCACCGACTGCGCCGGCCAGCCGGAGACGCTCGCCGGGCTCGGCCGCTGCATGATCGCGATGGCGCGCCGCTACGCGCCGAACGCCAAGGTCGGCCTGCACGCGTCGTCGTGGGGGTACCAGTACGACGCGCTCGAGAACGCGGCTGCGTCCTTCGACGTCGCCGCCGAGGCGCGGCGGGTCGGCACCTTCCTCGCTGGCTGCGGCGCGGCGGACGGCGACTTCATCGCCGCCGACATGAGCGACCGCGACGCCGGGACGAACGGGAAGTGGTGGGACGCGACGAACGCCGCGCTGCCGAACTTTCACCAGGCGTTCACCTGGGGCGCGGCCGTGGCCGCGGCGGTCGGCCGGCCGCTGCTGTGGTGGCAGGTGCCGGTCGGCAACACGACGAAGGGCCTCCCGGCGTCGCAGCAGGACAACCGCGTCGACTACCTCCTCACCCACCCCGAGGAGATCGCCGCGGGCGGCGCCGTCGGCGTCGCGTTCGGCGCCGGCGCTTCGGGCGAGGCCACGCCCGAGGCGGACGGCGGGAACCTCGCAGCGCGCACGCGCGCCTATGCCGCAGGCGCGAGCGCGCCGGTCTGCCGCTAGAGTCGCTCGCCCCAGGACCGGTCGCGCAGTAGACTCCCCCTCCCGCGGGAGACCCGAGATGCTCGTCGTGATGAAGCCGCACGCCACGCCAGCCGAGATCGAAGCCGTGACCGAAAAGATCCGCTCGCTCGGCCTCACGCCCAACGCGATCCCCGGCGCGCAGCGCATCGCGATCGGCATCACCGGCAACAAGGGAGCGCTCGATCCGGGCCTGTTCGTGTCGATGCCCGGCGTCGCCGACGCCATCCGCGTGTCGCAGCCGTTCAAGCTCGTCTCGCGCGAGGTGAAGGAGGAGGACACGGTCCTCGACGTGGGCGGCGTGCCGCTCGGCGGCCGCGCCGTCGCGGTCGTCGCCGGCCCCTGCTCGGTCGAGTCGAAGGAGCAGATCCTCGAGGCGGCGCACGGCGTGAAGAAGCTCGGCGCGACGTTCCTCCGCGGCGGCGCCTTCAAGCCGCGCACGAGCCCGTACGAGTTCCAGGGCCTCGGCGAGGAGGGGCTGAAGCTGCTCGCGCTCGCGCGCGAGGCGACGGGCCTCAAGGTGGTCACCGAGGTCATGGACCCGGACGACCTCGCGATGTGCGTCGAGTACGCCGACGTGCTCCAGATCGGCGCGCGCAACATGCAGAACTTCTCGCTCCTGCGGAAGCTCGGGGCGGTGAAGAAGCCCATCCTGCTGAAGCGCGGGCCCGCGGCGACGATCCGCGAGTTCCTCATGGCCGCGGAGTACATCCTCGCGCACGGCAACTACCAGGTGGCGCTGTGCGAGCGCGGCATCCGCACCTTCGAGACGATGACGCGGAACACGCTCGACCTGAACGCCGTCCCGGTCCTGAAGTCGCTGACGCACCTGCCGGTGGTGGTGGACCCCTCGCACGGCATCGGCCTGCGCCAGCACGTCCCCGCCATGGCGCGCGCGGGCGTCGCCGCCGGCGCCGACGCGCTCATCGTCGAGGTGCACCCCTGCCCCGAGAAGGCGCTCTCCGACGGCCAGCAGTCGCTCTCGATCGTCGAATTCGGCGAGCTGATGCAGCAGGTGAGGGTGATCGCCGGCGCCGTGGGGCGGTCGGTCTAGCTCTCGCCCGCGCTCGTCACCGTTCAGTGCGGCCTGGACGCGGGCGTTCACCTCCCCCGCTCCCAGGCAGCGCGCGCGGCACGCCCGGTGCCGGGCCGCTCAGCGCTTCATCGCGCGCTTCAGGCCCCGCACGAAGCGGCGCACGCGCTCGACGCGCTCCTTGCGCGAGCCCGGCCCCGCCAGGCGCGACACGATGGCGCTGCCGACCACGACGCCGTCGGCGAGCGCGGCGACCTCGTGCGCCTGCTCGGCCGTGCCCACGCCGAAGCCGACCACGACAGGCACCGGCGAGGCGGCGCGGACGTCCGCGACCTGGGCGGCGAGATCGTCGGCGAGGGCGCGGCGGGCGCCCGTGACGCCGGTCACCGAGACGAAGTAGAGGAAGCCGCTCGCGGCCTCGGCCGCCGCCTTCCGGCGCGCCGGCGTGGAGGTCGGGGCGAGGAGGAAGATGACCTTCACCCCCGCGCCCGACGCGAGCGCGCGGATCTCGCCCGCCTCCTCCGGCGGCACGTCGGGCAGGATCACGGCGTCGACGCCGGAGCGTGCCGCGTCGGCGAAGAAGCGGTCGAGCCCGTACGACAGCACCGGGTTCACGTAGCCCATGAGCGCGATGCGGACGTCGGAGCGCGCGCGCACCGCCTCCGCGACCGCGAGGCAGTCGGCGACGGTCGTGCCACCCTCGAGCGCCCGCTCCGCGGCGCGCTGGATCGTCGGCCCGTCGGCGCTCGGGTCCGAGAACGGCATGCCGATCTCGACGAGGTCGGCCCCCGCCTCGGCGCAGGCGAGCGCGGCGGCCCTGGACGTCGCGAGGTCGGGGTCGCCCCCCATGACGTACGCCACGAGCGCCGCCTCGCCGCGCGCGCGCGCCGCCTCGAACATCGAGGCGATGCGATCCCCTTCGACCAGCGCCGCCGCTGCTTTCGTCACGCCTTCCTCCTCGCGCGCTTCGGCGCCCGCGCCTTCGACGCGCGCAGCTTCGCCGTGCCGCGCCCGCCTGCCCCGGCGCCGCGCGCCTTCTTCTTCGCCGGAAGCGGCGCCGGCGCGACCGCCGCGAGCGCGCGCCGCACCTGCTCCACGTCCTTGTCGCCGCGCCCCGAGACGTTCACGAGGAGGAGCCCGCCCGCGCCGAGCTCCCTCGCGAGGACGCGCGCCGCGGACACCGCGTGCGCGCTCTCCAGCGCCGGGATGATGCCCTCGGTGCGCGCGAGCCACTGCAGCGCGTCGAGCGCCTCGGCGTCGGTCGCCTGCATCAGCGTGAGCCGCCCCTCGTCCTTGAGGTAGGCGAGCTCGGGCCCGACGCCGGGGTAGTCGAGGCCGGCGCTGATCGAGTGCGCCTCGGCGATCTGCCCGGCGTCGGTCTGGAGGACGTAGCTGCGCGAGCCGTGGAGCACGCCGGGGCGGCCCTTCGCCAGCGAGGCGCCGTGCTGCCCCGAGGCGAGGCCGTGGCCCGCCGCCTCGACGCCGACGAGCTTCACGCTCGCGTCGGAGATGAACGCGCTGAAGATGCCCATCGCGTTCGAGCCGCCCCCCACGCAGGCGACGACCGCGTCGGGGAGGCGGCCGGTCAGCTCGTGCACCTGCGCCCGCGCCTCCGTCCCGATCACGGACTGGTAGTCGCGCACGAGCGCCGGGTACGGGTGCGGCCCGGCGACGGAGCCGATGATGTAGTGCGTGTCGCGCACGTTCGTGACCCAGTCGCGGATCGCCTCGTTCATCGCGTCCTTGAGCGTGCGCGAGCCGGCGGTGACCGGGATGACGCGCGCGCCGAGGAGCTGCATGCGGAAGACGTTCAGCGCCTGGCGCTCCACGTCGACGGCGCCCATGAAGACGTCGCAGGGGAGGCCGAACAGCGCGGCGGCGGTGGCGGTCGCGACGCCGTGCTGCCCGGCGCCGGTCTCGGCGATGATGCGCTTCTTCCCCATGCGCCGCGCGAGCAGCACCTGGCCGAGCGTGTTGTTGATCTTGTGCGCGCCGGTGTGGCACAGGTCCTCGCGCTTCAGCAGCACACGGCAGCCGCCCACCTCGGCGCTGAAGCGGTGCGCGTCGCCGACCGGCGTCGGCCGCCCCGCGAAGCGGACGAGGAGGTCCGTGAGCTCGGCGCGGAACGACGCGTCGGCGCGCGCCGCCTGCCACGCCGCCTCGAGCTCGTCGAGCGCCGGGATGAGGGTCTCCGGCACGAAGCGCCCGCCGTAGTCGCCGAAGCGGCCGCGGGCGTCGGGGAGGGGGGCGCGGCTCGGAGTGCTCAAGGCAGGTCCTCTTCTCGCGCCGCCTCGATGAAGCGGCGCAGCTTGTCGGGGTCCTTCACGCCAGGTGCACTCTCGACGCCGCTCGCGACGTCCACGCCGTAGGGCCGCACGGCGCGGATCGCCTCGCCGACGTTCTCGGGCGTGAGGCCGCCCGCGAGCAGCACCGGCGCGCGGAGCGCGGCGTCCCTCGCGACGGCCCAGTCGAAGGTGGCGCCGCTCCCGCCGTAGCCGGCCGACGGCGCGTCGAGCACGAAGCCGCGCACGCGGTAGCGGTGCATGTCGGCGAGGCTCCCCGGCCCGGTGACGCGCAGCGCCTTCAGGGCGGGGATGGGGAAGCCGTTCACCTCGTCCCAGCCCTCGTCGCCGTGGAGCTGGACCGCGGCGAGGCCGGCGCGGGCGGCGGTGGCGAGGACCTCGCCCGCCGGCTGGTTCACGAAGACGCCGACGGGGGTGACGAAGGGCGGCAACAGGTCGACGATCGCGCGCGCGGCGTCGGGATCGACGAAGCGCTTCGAGCCCGGCCAGAAGTTGAAGCCGAGGGCGTCGGCGCCGAGGCGCGCCGCGAGGAGCGCGTCGGCGAGGCGGGTGATGCCGCAGATCTTGATGCGAACCCTGCTCACGACGGCCTCGCCCTCCCTTCGACTCCGCTTCGCTCCGCTCAGGGTGAGCGGAGGGATTACTCCGCCATCATCTCCTGGACGAGCGCCCCCGGATCCTGCGCCCGCACCAGCGCCTCGCCCACGAGCAGATTCGCCGCGCCCGCCTCGCGCAGCCGGCGCGCGTCCGCCACCGTGCGCACCCCGCTCTCCGCGACGCCCTTCACGCCCTCGGGCAGCGCCGGCAGGAGCCGCTCGCTCGTCCCGAGGTCCACCTCGAACGTGTGCAGGTTGCGGTTGTTGACGCCGACGAGGCGCGCCCCCGCCGCGAGCGCGACCTCCACCTCCGCCGCGTCGTGCACCTCGACCAGCGCCGCGAGGCCGAGCGCGAGCGCCTCGGCGTGCAGCCGTGCGAGCGCCTCCGCGTCGAGCGCGGCCACGATGAGGAGCGCCGCGTCGGCGCCGTGGAGGCGCGCCTCGAGGAGCTGGTAGCGGTCGATGACGAAGTCCTTGCGGAGGAGCGGCGTCGCGACTGCCGCGCGCACCGCGGCGAGGTCGGCGAGCGACCCGCCGAAGCCGGGGCCGTCGGTCAGCACCGAGATGCAGGCGGCGCCCGCGGCGGCGTAGCGGCGCGCCTGGGCGACCGCGTCGAGGCCGGCGGAGATCGCGCCCGCCGAGGGGCTCGCGCGCTTCACCTCGGCGACGATCCGGACCGGGCCGCCGCGGAAGGAGAGCGCGCCGCCGAAGTCGCGCGGCGCCGGCACGTCGCGGAGCCGCGCCTCGAGCTCGCGGTCCGGCGCGGCCGCGCGCCGCGCGGCGACCTCGTCGCGCTTCCGGGAGAGGATGTCGCGCAGGAACTTCATGCGCGCGGCGTCGAGAGCGCGCGCAGCCGCTCGAGCTTGTCCAGCGCCGCGCCGCTGTCGATCGACTCCGCCGCGAGGCGCACGCCGGCGGTGAGGTCGTCGGCCGCCTCGGCCGCGACGAGCGCCGCGGCCGCGTTCGCGAGCACCGCGTCGCGCGGCGCGCCCTTCTGGCCCCCGAGCACGTCGCGGGCGATGGCGGCGTTCCGCTCGACGTCGCCGCCGGCGAGCTCCGCCTTGTCCCAGCGGCGCAGGCCCACGTCCTCGGGCAGCATCGCGAAGCGCTCCACCCCGCCCGCCTTCACCTCGCAGACGTGCGTCATGCCGGTGACCGCGATCTCGTCGAGCCCCTCGCCGTGCACGACGAAGGCGTGCTTCGAGCCGAGCGCCGCGAGCACGCCCGCGATGATGGGGACCCAGCGCGGCTCGTACACGCCCATCACCTGGTGCCGCGCGCCGGCCGGGTTCGCGAGCGGTCCGAGCAGGTTGAACACCGAGCGGATGCCCAGCTCGCGCCGGATGCCGGCGACGGCCTTGAACGCCGGGTGCAGCTTCGGCGCGAACAGGAACCCGATGCCGCACTCCTCGATGCAGCGCTCCACCACGTCCTTGTGCGCCTCGACGTCCACGCCGAGCGCGGCGAGCACGTCGGCGGAGCCGCAGCGCGACGACACCGAGCGGTTGCCGTGCTTCGCCACGCACACACCGGCGCCGGCGACCGCGAACGCGGCGGTGGTCGAGATGTTGAACGTGTTCGAGCCGTCGCCGCCGGTGCCGCAGGTGTCGACGAAGATCTCGCGGCTCACGTGCACGACGTCGGCGCGCTGGCGCATGACCTCGGCCGCGCCGGCGATCTCGTCCACGGTCTCGCCCTTGAGCCGCAGCGACGCGAGGAACGCGCCGACCTGCGCCGGCGTGGCCCCGCCGTCGGCGATCTCGTTCATCACCGCCGCCGTCTCGGCGCGGGAGAGGTTGTGGCCGCCGACGAGCCGCGCGATCGCCTCCTGGATCATCGCGCGCGCCTCCGCTTCGGGAGGCGGCCGAGCCAGTTGCCGAGGAGCGCCTTGCCGCCCTCGGTGAGGATGGACTCGGGGTGGAACTGCACGCCCTCGATGTCGAGCGTGCGGTGCCGGAGCCCCATGATCTCGTCCTCGTCCGTCCAGGCGGTGACGGCGAGCGCCCTGGGCAGGCTCTCCCGCTCGACGACGAGCGAGTGGTAGCGGCCCGCGGTGAAGGGCGACGGCAGCCCGGCGAACACGCCCTTGCCGCGGTGGCGCACCGGGCTCGCCT
>JBJMQK010000541.1:0-2680 GCA_045802735.1 Anaeromyxobacteraceae bacterium
AGCGCCGCAGGCGCGGAGTCGAAGGGCGCAGGCGCGGAGTCGAAGGACGCAGGCGCGGAGTCGAAGGACGCGCCGCAGACCGCGTCGGCCCACCTCGCGGAGCTCTCGCGCCGCTACCTCGACGGCCTCTTCCGCGCGAAGCCGCACCTCGCCGACTACATGGGCGTCCGCCGCTTCGCGGGCGAGCTCGCCGACCTGTCGGAGGGCGGCGTGAAGCGCCGCGCGGCCGAGCTGGCGGCGCAGCGCCGCGAGCTCGCCGGGATCGACGTCGCGCGGCTCACGCCCGACGAGAAGGTCGACGCCGCCATCCTCGCCGACGGGCTCGCGCTCGAGCTGCTCGAGCTGCAGGAGGTGAAGGAGTGGACCTTCAGCCCGCGGCTCGTCGACTCGTTCACCTTCTACGATCCGCGCGAGATGGTCGCGGAGCGCCTCTCCGGGCTCGTGCACGGGACGTGGGGGAGCGAGGCGATGCGCATGAAGGCGGCGCGCGCGCAGCTCGAGGCGCTGCCGCGCTGGCTCGAGACGAAGAAGGCCGCGCTGCGCAACGTGTCGAAGGTGCACCTCGACCAGGGCGTGAAGGACAACGCCGGGCGCATCCAGTTCTTCGAGACCGAGCTCGCGGCCTTCACCCGCAAGGACGCCGCCGCCGAGGCGGCCCGCCAGCGCGCGGCGAAGGCGCTCCGCGACTACCAGGCGTTCATGGAGAAGGAGCTGCCGCGGCGCGCGCGCGCCGACTGGCGGCTCGGCGCGGAGCTCTATCGCAGGAAGTTCCCGCTGGCGCTCCAGACCGACGTCGCGCCCGACGAGCTCTCGCGCCTCGCCCGCACGGACTTCGGGGCCGCGCGCGCGGAGCTCCTCGCGCTGTCGCGAAGGCTCGCGGCCGAGCTGTTCCCCGGCGAGGCCGCCCCGCCCGAGGGCGCGCCGCCGGCGGAGGAGGCGCGGCTCATCGCGCGCGTGAAGGACGCGCTCGCGAAGGACCACCCCGCGCCGGACGCGCTCGTCGCGGCGAGCGCCGAGAAGCTCGACGGCCTGCGCGCGCTCGTCGAGGCGAAGCGGCTCGTGGCGCTCCCGCCGAAGGCGACGCTCTCGGTGCTCCCCATGCCCGAGTACAAGCGCGGCGCCACCGGGGCCGAATACCTCTCGCCGGACGCGCTCGACCGGACCGGATCGTTTCACGGGACGTACTACGTCGATCCGGTCGACCCCACCTGGCCGAAGGAGAAGGTCGAGAGCTACCTGCGCGCGAACAACGACTACCAGATCGCGCTCACCGCGGCGCACGAGGCCTTGCCCGGGCACCACACGCAGGCGTGGTGGGCGCGGCGCGACCCCTCGCCGCTGCGGGCGACCTTGTGGAGCGGCCCGTTCGCGGAGGGCTGGGCGGTGTACGGCGAGGGGCTCGTCGTGCAGGCGGGGTTCGGGGGCGCGCGGAACGACCGCTACCGCTTCTTCGACCTGCGCGGCCGCATGATCGTGGCCGCGAACGCCATCCTCGACGTCGCGCTGCAGGGCGGGGCGATGAAGGACGAGGAGGCGCTGCGCTTCATGATCGACGACGGCTTCCAGGAGCGGGCCCAGGCCGAGAAGAAGCTCCTCCGCGCGAAGCTCGACTCGACGCAGCTCTGCCAGTACTTCCTCGGCCGGGCCGAGATCCTCCGCCTCGAGCAGGAGGCGCGGTCGGCGGGGCCGTTCGACCAGCGCGCCTTCGACGAGGCGCTGCTCGGTCACGGCACCATCGCGGTGAAGCACCTGCGCGGCTTCGTCCTCGGGCGGTAGCACCCTTCACTTGTGGTACTTCTCGCCGCGGACGATGGTCATCGCGCGGTAGAGCTGCTCCACGAGGACGAGGCGCGCGAGGCGGTGCGCGAGCGTCATGCGCGAGAGCGCGAGCTTCTCGCCCGCCCGCGCGAGCACCGCCTCGGCGAGGCCGTCCGACCCGCCGACGACGAGCGCCACGTCGCGGCCGGCGCCGAGCCAGCCCTCGACGCGGCGCGCGAACTCGACGCTCGCGTACTCCTTGCCGCGCTCGTCGAGCGCCACCACGTGCTCGCGCGGGTCGAGGCGCGCGAGGATCGTCTCCGCCTCCTCCTCCCTGGCGCGCGGCGTGCCGGCGTGCCGCTTCGCCTCGGGCACCTCAACGATCTCGAAGCGCAGATAGTGCCCGAGCCGCGCGGCGTACTCCGCGACGGCCGGCGCGTAGAGCCCGGAGCGGTCCTTCCCGACGGCGACGACGCGCAGGCGCACGGCGTCAGGACGCGAGGGCGCCGAACGGAGCGCCGTCCCGGAGCGCGCGGTGGCGATCGATGAGCGCCGCCCACGGCACCCAGAGCCACTGCGCGAGCCCGGCCCAGGCGACGGCGCGCGCCGACGGCGGCGGCGGGCCGAGCAGGTTCGCCGCGTAGATGCCGGCGACGAACGCGACGAAGCCCCACAGCGCGACCGTGCCGGTGCGGTCGCGCGTGCGCGTGGCCGACGCGTAGAGGAGGACGCCCGCCGCGAAGAGCGCGACCTCGACGGCGACCGTCGTCGGGACGCTGTTCCACAGGCCGAGCCCGAAGCGCGCGCTCCCCGGCCAGAGCGGCAGGTCGGGCCCGTGCACGACGAGGTCGAGCGCCCAGTGCGAGAGCACCCCCGCGGCGATGACGACCGCGCCGGCGCGGTAGCGCGTCCGCGCGAGGTA
>JBJMQK010000542.1:0-4115 GCA_045802735.1 Anaeromyxobacteraceae bacterium
CCGACGGGAGCGGCGGCGGCACGGCTGCGGCGCCGCGCGCCGGCGCGAGGGGCGCGGGCGCTGGCGGCGTGCCGAGGTCGATTTCACCCCACCCTATCTGAACCCTGCTCGGGGCCGGCGCCCCACCGAGGAGCGCGTCGAGGTCCGGGACGACCGGAGGCGGAGGGGCGGGCGCGAACGGATCGCGGTCGCCGTCGAGCGAGGCCGCGAGCGACTGCGCGGCGCCGAGCGGCGCCGGCGCGAAGGGGTCGAGCGGGAGCGACGACCGCGGCGGCTGCGGGGACTCTCGCGACGGCGTGACGAGGTCGAGCGCGGCGAGCGCCGGTGGAGGCGCTGGCGGCGTGGGGCGCGCGGGCGGCTCGGCGGGCGGGCGGACGACGAACACCGCGTTGCAGCAGCTGCAGCGGATGCGCGCCCCCTTCGGGCCGCACTTGTCCATCGACACTCGAAAACGAGTCTGACAGGAGGAGCAGTTGACGATCATTGACGCGCGCTCGTGGCGAGCAACAGCGTACAACGGTATGGTCGTCGACCTGAAGCGTCAGGACTCCCACCATGCTCACCCCACCCGCGCCTCCTCCGCCCGAGGACACCCACATGGCCGAAGATCAAACGCCGCCGGGCGACGCCGAGCCTCAGGGAGCGGCGAACGCACGCGAGCCCAAGATCATCAAGCGTTACACCAACCGTAAGCTCTACGACACGGTCGAATCCCGCTACGTCACCCTCGACGAGATCGCCGAGATGGTGAAGGCCGGGACCGAGGTCCGCATCGTCGACAACCGCTCCAAGGAGGACCTCACCAGCGTGACGCTCGCGCAGATCATCTTCGAGGAGGAGAAGAAGACCTCCAAGATGAGCCTCCGCACGCTCAAGGACCTCATCCGCCACGGCGGCGAGCGCGCGGCGCAGATCGTCGAGGACACGCAGGCGGAGCTGCGCGGCCGCGTCGAGGCCGTCAAGCAGGCGGCCGAGCAGCGCGTCCAGACGCTCCTCAAGACGGGCCAGCAGACGAGCGACCGGGCGAAGGAGATGGTCGCCGCATCCCAGGAGGCGGTGGGCCAGTTCCAGCGCAAGGTGGATGACCGCGTCCGCACGGCCGTCGACGGGATGGCGAACCTCGGCGATCTGCGGCGCGACCTCACGTCGCTCTCCGACCGCATCGCCGACCTCGAGCGCAAGCTCGAGCAGCTCGAGAAGAAGCCCTGACCCTCCGTTCGCCCTGAGCGGAGTCGAAGGGCGCCCTACGCGCCGGCCGCGCGCCGCGCCGCGCTGGCCGGCGCGCGCTCGTGGAGCTCGTCCGCGAGCGCCGCGAGCGCCTTCGCGCCGCTCGAGCGCGGCGCGTGCTCGAAGATGGTGAGGCCGTGGCTCTGCGCCTCGTCCACCTTCACCGAGAGGCCGAGCACCGTGCGCGAGATCTCCGACGGGAAGCGCTCGCCGAGCTTCCTCAGGATCTCGTCGGCGAGCTGCGTCTTGCGGTAGAGCGCGGGCACGATCATCGTCACCGCCGGCGCGCTGCCGGTCTCGGCGCGGAGCTGCGCCAGGCTCTCCATGATCTCGGCGCAGCCGTCGAGCGCGAGGTAGGTGAGGGCGACCGGCAGCACGATCTCCGTCGCGGCGCGCAGGACGTTGTCCGTGACGAGGGACACCGACGGCGGCGCGTCGAAGAGCACGGCGTCCCAGCGGTCCTGCGGCAGCGCGTCGACCGCCTGGCGCAGCTTCTCGCCGCGGTCGGGGTGCGACGCCACGTCGAGCGGGAACGAGGCGAGCGCCTTGTTCGCCGGCGCGATGTCGAGCCCCGCGACGGCGGTCGCGCGCACCACCTCGTCGGCGCCGGCGGTCCCGAGGAGGAGGTCCTTCATCGTCCGGGCGATGGCGCGGACGTCCACGCCGAGCGACTTCCCCGCGTGACCCTGCGTGTCGAGGTCGGCGACGAGCACGCGCTGCCCGCGGGCGCCCGCGAGCCACGCGCCCATGTTCACGCACAGCGTCGTCTTGCAGGTGCCGCCCTTCTCGTTGATGAACGCGATCCGCCTCACGGCGCGCTGCCCTGCCCCTTCCCCGCGTCACCTCGCGGCGGCACGCGCGCGGCGAGCCCGTCGAGCATCGTCTCCAGCTCGGCGAGGCGCGAGCGCAGCTCGGCCACGTCCTCGGTGGTGGGCAGGTTCACGGCCTGCATGGCGGTCCGGAGGCCGCGGTCGAACGTCGACTTCGCCGTCAGCGCCGACGACACGACGGTCTGCACGCGCTGCATCACCTTCTCGTTGGAGAGGAGCTGGGTCACGAGCCGACCCATCCGCTCCTCGCCCGCCGCGAGCGCGCGCTTCACCATCGGGTTCTTCACGAGATCCTCGATGCTCATGTGTGGACTTCTCCCCCCCCCGCCGCTAGCTTGTCAAGCGCCTTGCCCGAGCTCCTCGATCGCCGGCTTCTGGTCGTCACGGGGAAGGGCGGCGTCGGCAAGAGCACGGTCTCCGCGGCCCTCGCGCTGCTCGCCTCACGCGCCGGGAAGCGCGTGCTCGTCTGCGAGGTGAATGCGCAGGAGCGCGTCGCCCCGATGCTCGGAGCGCCCCCCTCCGGCCCCGAGACGCGCGAGGTCCTGCCGAACCTCTTCACGGTGAACGTCGCGCCGCGCGAGGCGATGCGCGAGTACGGCCTCATGGTCCTCAGGTTCCGCAGCATCTACGACGCGGTGTTCGAGAACCGCGTGGTGCGCTTCTTCCTGCGCGCCATCCCCTCCCTCGCCGAGCTCGTCATGCTGGGCAAGATCCTGCACGAGGTGCGCGTGGAGGAGCGCGGCCGGCCGCGCTGGGACCACGTCGTCCTCGCCGCGCCCGCCCCCGGGCACGCCGTCCAGCTCCTGCGCACGCCCGCGGCGCTCCTCGACACCGTCCCCCCCGGTCCGCTCCGGCGCGACGCGGAGTGGATGCACGCGCTCCTCGTCGACCCGGCGACGACGGCGCTCTCCATCGTGACCTTGCCCGAGGAGATGCCGGTGAACGAGGCGATCGACCTCGACGCGCAGGTGCGCGGCATCCTCGGGATGCCGCGGGGCGCGCTCGTCGTGAACGCGATGCCGGACGCCCGCTTCACCGCGGGTGAGCGGACCCGCCTCGCCGCCCTCGAGGGCGACGGGCCGCCGCTCGGCCCCGCCGCGCGGGCGGCGCGCGTCCAGGCGGTCCGGGCGGAGCATGCGTCCCGCTACCTCGCGCGCGCGCAGGCCGCGCTCGACCTGCCGACGCTGATCGTGCCGCTCCTCGCGCGCGACAGCTGGGACCGCGGCGCGGTCGAGGCCGTCGCCGCAGAGCTCCTGCGCGGGCTGGAGGGGTGATGGCGGGCGTCGTCGCGAGCCTCTCCGGGAAGCGCATCGCGGTGTGCGTCGGCTCGGGCGGCGTGGGGAAGACCACCGTCGCGGCGGCGCTCGGCCTCAGGCGGGCGCTCGAGGGCGGGCGCGTGCTCGTCTGCACCATCGACCCCGCGCGCCGCCTCGCGAACGCGCTCGGGCTCGAGGCGCTCGGCAACATCGAGTCCCACGTGCCCGACCACAAGTTCCGCGAGGCGGGGCTCGCGCCGAAGGGCCAGCTCTTCGCGATGATGCTCGACGTGAAGCGCACCTGGGACGACCTCGTGGCGCGCCACGCGCCCGACCGCGCGCGCCAGGAGCGCATCTACAAGAACCGCCTCTACCAGCAGCTCTCGTCGGCGCTCGCCGGATCGCAGGAGTACATGGCGATGGAGAAGCTCTACGAGCTCGCGACCGAGCGCGACTACGACCTCGTGGTGCTCGACACGCCGCCCACCGCGCACGCGCTCGACTTCCTCGAGGCGCCCGACCGCATGCTCGACTTCCTGGGGAACGAGACGGCGCGCACGCTCCTCGCGCCGGCCGCGGCCGCGGGGCGCTTCGGGCTGAGGCTGTTCCAGCTCGGCGGATCGTACGTGGCGAAGACGCTGGCGCGCTTCACGGGCGGTGACGTGCTCGGCGACCTCGCCGAGCTGATGGGCAGCTTCCAGGGCATGTACGAGGGGTTCAAGAACCGCGCGGCGGCGGTGCACGCGCTGCTCGCCCAGCCCGACGTCGGGTTCGTCATCGTCTCCTCGGCGAGCCCGCGCTC
>JBJMQK010000544.1:0-3035 GCA_045802735.1 Anaeromyxobacteraceae bacterium
TAGCGCGGGCTCGACGGCGCGGGCAGCGGGAAGGTGAAGGTCGCTCCGTCGCCGGGGCGGCTCTCGGCCCAGACGCGCCCGCCGTGGGCATCGACGAGCATCTCGACGATGTAGAGCCCGAGCCCGAGGCCGTCGGCCTTCTGGGTGGATTTCCCGCGGTAGAAGCGCTCGAAGATGCGCGGCAGGTCCTCCTCGGGAATCCCGGGGCCGCGGTCCTTCACCGAGATCGCGACGGCGCCGTCGCGCGCCTCCGCCGAGACCGTGACCGGAGCGTTCGACGGCGAGTACTTGAGGGCGTTCCCGACGAGGTTCGTGACGATGCGCTCGAGCCGCGCCGGATCGGCGCTGGCGCGCGGCAGGTCCTCCGGGATCTCGAGCGCGACGCGCGCCACGTCGAGCGCGCCCGCGGCCTCGCGCAGGAGCCTCGCGAGGAACGGCTCGAGATCGAGCTCCTGCGGCTGCAGCGCGAGCTTCCCGCCCTCCATCCGCGCCGCCTCGACGAGGTCGCGGATCATGACGCCCATCGCCTTCGCGGCCCGGGCGATCCGCTCGGCGCCGAGCCGCTCGCGGTCGTGGTCGGCGCCGCCGAGGAGGCGCTGGATGCGCTCGGCCTGGAGCAGCACGATCTGGAGCGGGTTCCGCAGGTCGTGCGACACCGCGCGGAGGAGGTCCTCGCGCTGGCTCTGGAGCGCCTGCATCACGCTCACGTCGGCGGCGGCGAGGACCGCCCCGGTCAGCCGGCCGTCCGGCCCGCGCGTCGGCGCGGCGCTGAGCGTCACCCAGGCGCGCTTGCGGCCCGGCGGCGCGATCGAGAGCGGCAGGCCGGCGACGACCTCGCCGCGCAGCGCGCGGATGACCGGGTTGTGCTCGTGCGCGAGCGGCTTCCCCTCGGTGGTGAGCGCGTCGAGCCGCGCCCAGCGCGCCGCGACGGAGTCGTCGTACACGTCCGGCGCGTAGCGGAGCAGCTCGATCGCCGCGTCGTTCATCCGCACGATGCGGCCATCGGGCGCGTAGACGAGGATGGCGTCGGGGACGGCCGCCAGCGCCGCCTCCAGCTCCGCGTGCGCGAGCGCCTCGCGGGCGCGCGCCTCCTCGAGGCGTTCGATCGTCACCGCCAGCTCGCCCTCGACGTGCGCGCGCAGCGCGTCGAGGCGCGCGTTCGAGGCCGCGAGCGCGCCGGTCGCGCGGTCGAGCCGCTCGTACGGGCGGATGAGCGCCGCGATGAAGAGCCCGTCGAACACGAGCCCCGCGGCGAGGAGCGCGTACGCGTGGCCGAGCAGGTTGTAGACGTCGTAGGCGCTCGCGTAGAGCGCGAAGCAGATCTCGCACAGCACCATGACGCCGAGCGCGCCGGAGAGCCGGAGCGACGCGTGCTCGCCGGTCGCGCGCCACTGCCCGAGGTGGAGGAGCGCGCCCGCCGCGGCGACGACCACGAGCGCCGCCTCGAGCGCGATCTTGAGCGGCGTGAGCCCGGTCCCCGGGTGGAAGAAGAGGCCGGTCGCCGCCGGGAGCGCCTGCTCGAGCGCGAAGCCGAGGAGCGCGATCCCGAGGTTCAGCGCGAGGAGCGGCGCGCGCCCGAGGAGCGGGTGGTCGCTCCCGGGCGGGATGAACGAGGCCGCGAGGAGCGACCCCGTGAGCCAGAACCGCGCGATGAGCCAGTAATAGATGCCGCGCTCGACCGTCCCGGGCCCGAGGAGCCCGGGCATCCCCGGGAAGACGAGGAGGTGGAGGGTCTCGAGGATCGCCGCGCCGAGGAACGCCGCGCCGATGAAGCGCGCCCGCGCGTGGCGCAGCCCGCGCGCGCCCGCCGCGTACCACTGCACGGCGGCGGTGCTGAAGCCGATGATGACGATCGCCAGCTCGGCAACGAGGTGGATCGGGACGTAGATCGACGCGGAGAACGAGCGGTCGAGCGAGAGGCCGCGGAGCGTCGCGAGCGGGAGCGCCGCGGCGGCCCAGGTGACGGCGAGCCACACGACCGAGCGCGCGCCCGCGGGCGCCGGCGGATCGCCGTGCGGGTCGCGAGACAGCTCGGCGGCGGGCGTCGCCATTCCGGCCCCGTACCATGTCGGGGGGCCCCGGCGCCAGGCGCCGCGGCGCGTTGTCGCGCGAGATCTGGACGTTTTCGGCAGCCGCAGCGCCCGCTTGCCAAGCCCCGTGCCACCCTTACGTTGCCGCCATGAGACCCGAGAAGTTGACCATGAAGGCGCAGGACGCGCTGCAGGGCGCCCAGGCCCAGGCGCGGCGCCGCGACCACCAGGCGGTGGACGTGGAGCACCTCGTCCTCGCGCTCCTCGAGCAGGAGGACGGCATCGCCCGCCCGGTGCTCGAGAAGATCGGCGCCGACGTGGGGCGCGTGACGTCGCGGCTCGAGGACGAGCTGCGCGCGGTGGCGAAGGTCCACGGCGCCGAGCCCTACCTCGCGAACCGCGTCATGAAGCTCGTCGACCGCGCCGAGGACGAGGCGAAGAAGCTGAAGGACGAGTACGTGTCGACCGAGCACCTCCTCATCGCCGCGAGCGAGGAGAAGGGACCGGCCGGCGACGCGCTGCGCGGCGCAGGCGCCCGCCCCGATCGCGTGCGCGAGGCGGTGAAGAGCGTCCGCGGCGGCGCGCGCGTCACCTCGCCCGAGGCGGAGAGCCAGTACCGCGCGCTCGAGAAGTACGCCAAGGACCTCACCCAGCTCGCGCGCGACGGCAAGCTCGACCCGGTCATCGGCCGCGACGACGAGGTCCGGCGCGTGGTGCAGATCCTCTCCCGCCGCACGAAGAACAACCCGGTGCTCGTCGGCGACCCCGGCGTCGGCAAGACCGCCATCGTCGAGGGGCTCGCGCGCCGCATCGTCGACGGCGACGTGCCCGAGTCGCTGCGCGACCGCCGCGTCGTCGGGCTCGACATCGGCGGGCTGATCGCCGGCTCCAAGTACCGCGGCGAGTTCGAGGATCGGCTCAAGGCGGTCCTCAAGGAGATCGCCGACGCGGGCGGCACGATCATCCTCTTCATCGACGAGCTGCACACGATCGTCGGCGCCGGCG
>JBJMQK010000613.1:0-5049 GCA_045802735.1 Anaeromyxobacteraceae bacterium
TTCGGCTTGAGCGGCAGCGCGTCCGTCATGTTGATGGCGCGCTTGCCCTTCTCGGTCTTCGACTCCGCCGGGCAGATCTCGACGCACAGCGAGCAGCCCGTGCAGTCGTCCGGCGCGACCTGGAGCGCGTACTTCATGCCCTTCGCCTCGGCGGACTTGTAGTCCATCGTGACGAACTCCTTGGGCGCCGAGCCGAGCGCCGCGGGAGCGAAGAACTTCGGGCGGATCGCCGCGTGCGGGCAGATGAGCGCGCACTTGTTGCACTGGATGCAGAGCGACTTGTCCCACACCGGGACTTCGAGCGCGATCGCGCGCTTCTCCCACTTCGTCGTGCCCATCGGCCAGGTGCCGTCCACCGGGAAGGCGGAGACCGGCAGCTTGTCGCCGTGCCCGGCGAGCATGAGCGCCGTGACGCGCTTCACGAACTCCGGAGCGGAGTCGGGGACGACGGGCGGACGCGCCACGCCGTTCACCGCGCCGAACGTCGTCACCTGGTGCAGGTTCGCGAGCGTGTCGTCGACCGCGCGGAAGTTCTTCTCCACGACGTCCGCGCCCTTGCGCGCGTACGTCTTCTCGATGGCGTGCTTGATGGCCTCGATGGCCTCCGCGCGCGGCAGGACGCCCGAGATGGCGAAGAAGCAGGTCTGCATGATGGTGTTGATGCGCACCCCCATGCCGTTCTCCTTCGCGACCTTGTAGGCGTCGATCACGAAGAGCTTGATCCCCTTGTCGAGGACCGCCTGCTGGACCTCGCGCGGCAGCTGCGCCCAGACCTCGTCGGCGCTGAACGGCGAGTTGAGGAGGAAGGTCGCCCCGGGGACGGCCGTCTCGAGCATGTCGTACTTCTCGAGGAAGCCGAACTGGTGGCAGGCGATGAAGTTCGCGCGCGTGACGAGGTACGCGGACCGGATCGGGCGGGGCCCGAAGCGCAGGTGCGACACCGTCACCGAGCCGGACTTCTTCGAGTCGTAGACGAAGTAGCCCTGGGCGTAGTTGGGCGTGTCCTCGCCGATGATCTTGATCGAGTTCTTGTTCGCGCCGACGGTGCCGTCGGCGCCGAGGCCGTAGAACATCGCGCGGACGACGTCGTTCGGCTCGGTGTCGAACGAGGCGTCGTAGCTGAGCGAGAGGTGCGTCACGTCGTCGTTGATGCCGATCGTGAAGTGGCGCTTCGGGCGGCTCTTGCCGAGCTCGTCGTAGACCCCCTTCACCATCGCCGGCGTGAACTCCTTCGAGGAGATGCCGTAGCGGCCGCCGAGCACCGTGATGTCGTGGTGGAAGCGGTCGATGTGGGCCTGCTGCGCCTCGCGGAGCGCCGTGACGACGTCCTGGTACAGCGGCTCGCCGAGGGAGCCGGGCTCCTTCGTGCGGTCGAGGACGGCGATCGACTGCGTCGTCCGCGGCAGCGCCGCCATGAACTCGCCGAGCGGGAAGGGCCGGTAGAGGCGGACCTTCACGACGCCGACCTTCTCGCCGCTGGCGAGGAGCGCGTCGACGGTCTCGTGCGCCACGTCCGCGCCCGAGCCCATGATCACGATGACCTTCGTCGCGTCCGGGGCGCCGTGGTACTCGACGAGCTTGTACTGACGGCCGGTGATCTTCGCGAACTCGTTCATCGACGCCTGAACGTGCTCGGGGCACTCCATGTAGAACGTGTTGCAGGCCTCGCGCGCCTGGAAGAAGGCGTCGGGGTTCTGGGCCGTGCCGCGGAGGACCGGCGCGTCGGGCGTGAGCGCGCGCGCGCGGTGCGACGCGACGAGCTCGTCCGTCATCATCTTGCGCAGGTCGGCGTCGTCGAGGAGCTCGATCTTCGAGACCTCGTGCGAGGTGCGGAACCCGTCGAAGAAGTGGAGGAACGGGATGCGGCTCGTGAACGAGGCGCGCTGCGCGATGAGCGCGAAGTCGTGCGCCTCCTGCACGCTCGCCGACGCGAGCAGGCCGAACCCGGTCTGCCGCACGGCCATGACGTCCTGGTGATCGCCGAAGATCGACAGCGCGTGCGACGCGAGCGTGCGCGCCGACACGTGCATGCAGAACGGGGTCAGCTCGCCCGCGATCTTGTACATGTTGGGGATCATGAGGAGGAGGCCCTGCGACGCCGTGAAGGTCGTCGTCACGGCGCCCGCCTGCAGCGCACCGTGGACCGCGCCGGCGGCGCCGCCCTCGGACTGCATCTCAACGACCGAGGGGACGGTCCCCCAGACGTTCTTCTTGCCCTTCGCCGACCACTCGTCCGCCCACTCGCCCATGTTCGAGGAGGGGGTGATCGGGTAGATGGCGATGACTTCGTTGATGCGATGCGCAACGGAGGCCACCGCCTCGTTGCCGTCCATCGTCACCATGCGGCGCTGCGACATGAAGCCTCCTCGTGCAGTCGGTGCGCGAAACGGGGGGAAGACGACCACCCTACGCAATCCGTGCGCGAACGTGTTGAGTGCCCGGCGTGATTTGCAAACCCTGGACCGCCAAAGTGACCGAGATCAAGCCGGTGCTTCGACGGGTGCCGCAACGTAACAGAGCGGCCCCGGAGATCGTTCCGCGAAGGACGTTCGCGGCGCGGTGCCGCATGCGACCGGTCCCGCAGGCGGTGTGACCGGCGAGCACCGCAGCCGCGGCGGACTAGCCTTCGACGGTGAAGCGCGGCGCGTCGGCCCAGAGGCCCTCGAGGTCGTAGAAGCCGCGCGCATCGCGGTTGAACACGTGCGCCACCACGTCGCCGTAGTCGACGAGGATCCAGCGCCCGCTCTGGTACCCCTCGACGCCGACCTTCGTCGCGCCCTCCGCCTTGAGGCGATCGTCCACCGCGTCGGCGATGGCGCCCGCCTGGCGGTCGGAGTCGGCGGTCATGACGACGAAGTAGTCGGCGTAGGACGTGAGGCCGCGCACGTCGAGGACGAGCACGTCCTCGGCCTTCTTGTCGAGGCCGGCCTGCGCGACGAGCATCGCCCGCGGGCGCGCCGTGTCGGGGCGCTCCACGGGCGCGGGCGCCGCATCGGGCGCCGCGGACGGCCGGGGCCGGAGCGCCTTCTTCGGCAGCTTCGGCAGGGCGATCTGGTTCTTGCCGGGCTTCTTCGAGCGGAGCGGACCGCCCTTCTTCTTCACGATCTTGCTGCTCGGCTTCGCGCTCTTCGCCGGGGTGGCCTTGCGGGCCAGCGTCTTCCTCGTCGCCATGTTCTCCCTTACGTACGGACCTGCCCGTTGCCTTGAAGGACGTACTTCTGCGTCGTGAGCTCGGCGAGCCCCATGGGCCCGAAGGCGTGCAGCTTCGTGGTCGAGATGCCGATCTCGGCGCCGAGGCCCAGCTCGCCGCCGTCGTTGAGGCGCGTCGAGGCGTTCACCACGACCGCGCTCGCCACGACCTCGCGCTCGAAGCGGCGCGCGTTGTCGAGGTCCTTCGTCAGGATCGCCTCGGTGTGGAGCGACCCGTAGCGCTCGATGTGCCCGAGGGCGCCGTCGAGGTTCGCGACGACGCGGACCGCGAGCACGAGGTCGAGGAACTCCTTGCCGAAGTCCTCCGGCCTCGCCTGGACCACGGCGACCCCGGCGCGCTTCAGGATCGTGAGCGCCGTCGGATCACAGCGCAGCTCCCCGCCGGCGCCGGCGCGCGCGCGGCCGACGGCGGGCAGGAGCTTCGCCGCCGCGGCGCGGTGGACGAGGAGGCACTCGAGCGCGTTGCAGGCGCTCGGCCGCTGCGCCTTGCCGTTCACGGCGAGCGCGACCGCCTGCTCCACCGGGGCCGAGGCGTCGAGGAAGAGGTGACACACGCCCTGGTAGTGCTTCACCACCGGTACGCGCGAGCGCTCCGCCACGGCGCGGATGAGCGACGGGCCGCCGCGCGGGATGGCGAGGTCGATGAGGTCGTCGAGCTGGAGCAGGGCGAAGGTGGCCTCACGGTCCGGCGTCGGCACGACCTGCGCCGCGTCGCGCGGCAGCCCCGCGGCGGCGAGCCCCTCGGCGAACGCCTCGGCGAGCGCGAGCGAGGATCGGAGCGCGTCGGAGCCGGGTCGGAGGATCGCGGCGTTGCCGCTCTTGAGGCAGAGCCCGGCCGCGTCGACCGTCACGTTCGGCCGCGCCTCGTACACCATGAGGACGACGCCGAGCGGGATGCGGACCTTCTTCACCTCGACGCCGTTCGGGCGGCGCCAGGTGGAGGTCACCTCGCCGACCGGGTCCGGGAGCGCCGCGACCTCGAGGAGCGCCTTCGCGATGCCGTCGAGGCGGTTCGGGTCGAGCGCCAGGCGATCCTGGAACGCGGCCGACTGGCCCTCCTCCTTCGCGGCGGCGACGTCGGCCCGGTTCTCGTCGAGGATGGCACGCGCGCGCCGCCCGATGGCGGCCGCGGCCGCGCGGAGCGCCTCGTCCTTCTGCGCCGTCGGCGCCCGGCCGAGGACGCGCGCCGCGGCGCGGGCGCGCTCGGCGAGCGAGCGCATCTCCTGCTGCAGGGACGTGTCGGCGGGCTGTCGCATGCGCTACTCCGGCCCTGCGTCGAGCAGGACCATGTCGTTCCGGTGGACGATCTCGTCGAGGTACTTATACCCGAGCGCCCGCTCGATCTCGCTGGTCTTGAGGCCGGCGATGCGCCGGACCTCCTCCGCGGCGTAGCCCGCGAGACCGCGCGCGAACGGGCGGCGGGCGTCCACCGCGATGTCCACCGGATCGCCGACGTCGAAGCGGCCCGCGACGGAGCGGACGCCCGAGGGCAAGAGCGAGCGCCCACCCTCGGTGAGCGCCTTCTTCGCCCCGGCGTCGACGAGGATGACGCCCTTCCCCTTCGCCGCGACGGCGAGCCAGCCGCGGCGCAGGTCCATGCGCTTCGCGTGCGGCGGGAAGAACGTCCCGACGTCGGCGCCGGCGAGGAGGTCGAGCAGCGCGCGCGGGCGGCGACCGTGGACGAGCGCCAGGCCGGCGCCGTGCGCCGCGAGCCGCTTCGCCGCGCGGACCTTCGTCGCCATCCCGCCCACGCTGCGATCGCTGCCGGCGCCGCCGGCCATGCGCTCGATCTCCGCGGTGACGCGCGGGACCTCGGAGAGGAGCCGCGCGCCGGGGTCC
>JBJMQK010000665.1:0-2748 GCA_045802735.1 Anaeromyxobacteraceae bacterium
GGCCGTTTCACCGCGCCGCGTGGGCGAACCTGCGCCACGGCGCCGCGACGAAGGACACGCTGGTCTCGGTCGGCACGCTCGCCGCGTGGCTGTGGTCGCTCTACGCGCTGTTCCTCGGCGACGCCGGCGCGAACGACATGCGCATGGCGTTCGACCTGATCCCGAACCCCGGCGAGGCGGCCGACCAGATCTACCTCGAGACCGCTGGCATCGTCACGACGTTCCTGCTCGCCGGGCGCTACGCCGAGGCGCGCGCGAAGCGCCGCGCCGGCGCGGCGCTCACCGCGCTGCTCGAGCTCGGCGCGAAGGACGTGGCTGTCCTCGACGCCGACGGCGCCGAGCGCCGGGTGCCGGTCGAGCAGCTCGCCGTCGGCGACCGCTTCGTCGTCCGCCCCGGCGAGAAGGTCGCCACGGACGGCGTCGTCGAGGAGGGCCGCTCGGCGCTCGACATGAGCATGCTCACCGGCGAGTCGGTGCCGGTCGAGGTCGCCCCCGGCGCCGAGGTCGCGGGCGCGACGGTCAACGCCGGCGGACGGATCGTGGTGCGCGCGACGAAGGTCGGCGCCGACACGGCGCTCGCGCGCATCGCGCAGCTGGTCGAGGACGCGCAGGCGGGCAAGGCGCCGGTCCAGCGCCTCGCGGACCGGGTGTCGGGCGTGTTCGTCCCCGTCGTGATCGCCCTGTCGGCGGCCACGCTCGCGTTCTGGCTGGGCGCCGGCGAGTCGGCGACGTTCGCGTTCACCGCGGCGGTCGCGGTGCTGATCGTCGCGTGCCCGTGCGCCCTCGGGCTGGCCACGCCGACCGCGCTCATGGTCGGCACCGGCCGCGGCGCGCAGCTCGGGCTGCTCATCAAGGGCCCGGAGGTCCTCGAGTCGACGCGCGAGGTCGACACGGTCGTCCTCGACAAGACGGGCACCGTGACGACGGGCAAGATGAGCGTCGTCGACGTCGCTGTCGCCGACGGCGAGGACCGCGAGGAGCTGCTGCGGATCGCCGGAGCCCTCGAGGACGCCTCCGAGCATCCGATCGCGCAGGCGATCGCCGTCGCCGCGCGGGCGGCGGTCGGCGCCCTGCCGGCGGTCGAGGGCTTCGCCAACCGCGAGGGCCTCGGCGTCGAAGGGATCGTCGACGGCCACGGCGTGCAGATCGGGCGGCCCGCGCTGATGCGCGAGTGGAGCCTCACCGTCCCGAACGAGCTCGACGCCGCCCGCGCGGCTTCCGAGGCCGAGGGCCGCACGGCGGTCCTCGTCGCATGGGACGGGCGGGTGCGCGGGATCATCGCCGTCGCCGACACCGTAAAGCCGACGTCGGCGGAAGCCGTCGCAGAGCTCGAGGCGCTCGGCCTGCGCCCCGTGCTCCTCACCGGCGACAACCGGACGACCGCGGCCGCCGTCGCCGCCGAGGTCGGCATCGACGAGGTGATCGCCGAGGTCCTGCCGGCGGACAAGGCGGACGTGGTCGAACGCCTCCAGCGCGAAGGCCGCGTGGTCGCGATGGTCGGCGACGGCGTGAACGACGCGCCGGCGCTCGCGCGGGCCGACCTCGGCCTCGCCATCGGCACGGGGACGGACGTCGCGATCGAGGCGTCGGACCTCACGCTCGTCACCGGCGACCTGCGCGCGGCGGCCGACGCGATCCGCCTGAGCCGCCGGACGCTGCGGACGATCAAGCAGAACCTCGTGTGGGCGTTCGGCTACAACGTCGCGGCGATCCCCCTGGCCGCGATCGGCCTTCTGAACCCGGTCATCGCCGGCCTCGCGATGGTGCTCTCGAGCCTGTCCGTCGTCGGCAACGCGCTGCGCCTGCGCCGGTTCTCGGCGCGGCGCGGCGCGTGACAGGTCCGACCGTCCGCCCGCCGGAGGGCCGAATGGGCGGTCGGACCAACGTCCCCTTGTGAGCCGGACCGAGCGAGGCGCATGCTCTCTCCATCGCCGCACACCCCCTTCCCTCACTGGAGACCACGATGCGAAACCGACTTGCCAAGACCCTCCTCGCCCTGACCACCGTCCTCGCTCTTGCCGTCCCCGCCGGCGCGCAGGCAAAGCATGGCGCCGACGATCCCGCCGGCCACGTGCGCCACGCCGTCCACCACACCACCAAGGCGAAGTCGAAGGCCCACCACCGCCACGCTCGCCACCACGCCCGCCACGGCGCGGACGACGGCCCGAACCACGTCCGCCACGGCGCGGACGACGGCGCGAACCACCGCTAGACCGTCCCGCTTCCCCTCACCGGGGGCAAGCACCGGGCCCGGCACGCCAGGGATGGCGACCGGGCCCTTTTCACGTCCGGAGCGAGATCAGTCCTCGCCGCGGTTTCCGTGAGCGCGGACGTCGACCGTCGCGTGCATCCACGGATGGATCATGCACTGGAAGAGGTTGACGCCCGGCGTCAGATCCGCGTTTGCGACCGCGAACGGCGTACCGGCCGGGATCGGGACGATCGTGTCGCATGGGACCGCCGGGTTGACCGGCGGCACGTCCGGCGGCGTCGCCGGATTGTTGAGGACGCCGACGCACCCGTTGCCGAACGCCGGCACCTTCGTGAACGTGTGCGTCTCGCCGCCCTGGTTCACGCCCGTGATCGTGCCGCCCAAGTCGATGTTGAAGTCCGGGCGGCTGAACGCCCAGCGGTCGACGCTGCCGCGGGCCTGGAACTCGGCCAGGAAGTCAGGGAACGTCGTGCGGCCGGCCCCGACGCACGTTTCCGGCCCGATCGCCGCGTTGAACGTCACCGCGTCGCAGTCGT
>JBJMQK010000673.1:0-2757 GCA_045802735.1 Anaeromyxobacteraceae bacterium
CGTCATCGTTTGGATAGCATGTCAGATCGATCGGGGTGCTGGGGCAGCGGTGTGCGGTGGCGAGGCACGCCGAGACGTCGCAGAACCACTGGCCGCTCGCCTGGTCGAAGCTCTTCGTCGGCTTGTCCGGCGGACAGGTGAAGTCGCACGGCGTCGTGTTCGCGACGCCCTTCCCGTCGCCGGCACAGCGCGGCGCGGTGGCGCCGCGCGCTCCATCAATGGGGAAGGCGGCGCAGTTGGTGCAGCTCGAACCGCACACGGCGTTACTCTGCGCGACGCACGACGCATTGTTCGGCCCACAGGCGACCTGGTTCGAAGGACACACGCACGCGTCCCCTGCGGGCGTCTTCACGAACGTGCTCGCGCACTCGAACGCGCACGCGCGGTTCGCCTTGTCGCACGTCGGCGAGGCATTCGCGTGCGGCGGGAGGATCAGCGGGTCGGTGCAGTCAACGCAGCTGTCGCCGCACGACGTGGTGGTCTGGTCGGCGCACGCGCCGAGGCCATGGCACCGGACCTTGAGGGCGTCCGAGCAGTCGCAGGCGTTCGTCTGCGTGTTCCTCACGAGGCCCTGGGCGGTATCGCACGAGAAGTCACAGGCGTGGCTCGCGATGGCAACGTCGTTCCGGTTGCATGCGTTCACGGCGGCCGGATCGAGCGAGACCTTGTCCGCGCCCACGCAGTCGAGGCAGCTCTTCCCGCACGAGACGTCGCTCTCCGCGACGCAGCCCGCTGCGCAGGCGACGGGGACCTGGGGGTTCGTGCACTGGAGCACGAGCTGCGGCACCCCCACGGCGTCGTACAGCGTGGTTCCACATCCAGTGAAGACGGCGAGGACGGCCGTGGCGGACAGCGCCAGCGCGACGCGGGAGGAGGGTCTCATCGGGCGATCAGAAACCGTACAGCAGCACCACCGAGGCGATGGCGACGGGCTTCACGGTCTCTGCCTGGTTGAGCTTGAATGCGGTGCCGCCGAGCATCCCGTCGAACGCGAGGCGCATCCGGCCGACGGGCGCCGACGCGACGATGGCGAGGCCACCGGTGAAGTCGCCCACGTTGAACTTGCGGCCGTCGTGGAGCGTCTGCGTGTTCCAGCCGTACCCGAGGTCGACCCCGGCCTCGATGAGGTACTTACCGCCGATGACGGGGGTGAGGAGCGCGCCGCCACCGCCGATGCGCGAGTAGCCGTACGACAGCGCGGCGGGCGCGGACCGATCGTTCACGTCCTTCGTCGTGTAGTCGACGTGCAGGCGCAGGGCGAGCGCGTTCGTGGAGCTGACCTCGCGCCGCATGCCCATGCGCAAGGTCGGCGCCATCCCACCCTGCGTCACGCCCAGCGTCGCGACCCCGAAGCCGGCGAACCACTCCGTCGGGAGCGGGCCGCCCTTGGAGCGGGCGATCTCGGAGCGCGTCGGCGAGAGCCGCGGGAGGAGCCGGTCGTCGCCGCGGATGAGGTCGAGCTCGGCGCGGGCGCGCCCGTCGCGGGAGCGGCGCTCGATGGCGTAGTGCCCCGAGGGCAGCGCGAGCGCGAGCGGCGCGAGCCCGGCGGGCACCTCGGCGAGAAGGTTCTTCGGCCCCTGGATGATGTAGAGCGAGCCCGGGTCGGCGGGGAGCTTGAGGTGCGCCTCGGCGCGGCGGAGGTCGGAGAGGACCACGTCGCCGCGGCCCGACATGCGGAAGTCGTAGGTGGGGTGCTGCGGGCCGGCGACGGTCGCCGAGGTGCCGGAGACGGTGCGCGCGGCGGTGTAGCGGAACGCCTCGGAGAGGGTCACCTGGCCGTCGCCGTCGGCGTCGCCCGCGCCGCGGAGCGCCACCTCGAGGTGGTGCGTGAAGAAGCTGCCACCGAGCTGCGCCGACTCCTGGGCGGCCTCGCCCACCGCCGTGGAGGCGATGAACGCGGTGCCGTGGACGTCGTCGGACGGCAGCGCGAAGGTCACCTGCGTCTCGGCGCGGGCGCCCTTCACCTGGGTGAGCGCGCCGGCCTCGCAGGCGTCGACGATGACGATCTTCGATTGCGCCGCCGAGTTGCCGACGATCGAGCGGATCTCGTCGTAGGAGATGCGCTCGCTCGCGAACTCGAGCCCGCCCGCCCCGGCGTGGCCCGAGAAGTAAACGACGAAGAGCGGTTTGTCGCCGCCCTTCATCGCCTCGGCCATGACCCGGTTCATGTTCGCGATCGCGTCGCGGAACGCACCCGCCGTCCCGCTCTTCACGATCGCGACGTGCTCCTCGGGAAAGTCCCCGAGCTCGTGGAGCGCCTTGTGGAAGCGCTCGGCGTCGTCCTCCGCGTACCAGAGCTTCGCCCGCCCCGGCGCCCCGATGTTGTTTCCGGCGACGACCGCGTAGCGACCCGGCGCCGCGGCGGAGACGAACGCCGGGAGGGCGAGTGCTAGGGCGATCGCGGCAGGTCTCATGGCTTCTTCTCAATGAGCATCGTGGCCTGGGATGTCCCGTCAGGGAATCCAGGGACAAGGGCGGCGGCGCGGACGCCGCGCTCACCCGCGCCGACGGCGCCGCGCACGGCGCGCTCGACCTGCGCGAACTTCACCGGCTTCGGCGTGCAGAGCGCGAAGATGCGCTCCGGGCCGCTGCGCCCGTCGAGGACCGCGCCACCGGGCAGCGCACCGCCGTGGGACAGCTCCGCGCCCTCGTCGCCCGTCGCGGGGTAGAGGCGCGACACCTGGCCGGCAGCGTCCACCGAGATCATCCAGAGGCGGCACGCCTTCGTGGGCTGCACCTTGAAGCGGAGCGCCGACG
>JBJMQK010000660.1:0-2882 GCA_045802735.1 Anaeromyxobacteraceae bacterium
GTCACTTCGAGTGGGTAGCATTGTCGGCTCCGCCGCCGACTCCTACCGGCCGCCGCGCGCGGCGCTGTTCATGCCCCGTGCGCGCGCGACGGCGTCGAGCGCGAGCGACGTGGCCTGCCGGGCCTGGAAGAGGTCGCCGCGCGCGAGCGCCGACTGGGCGTCGGCGAGGTAGCGCTGCGCGTCGCTCGCGAGCGCCGCCTCGACGGGCGAGCGCTGTGCGTGGGCCTGCGTGTCCGCCGCGAGCGCGGACGCCTGGTCGAGGGCGGCCCCCACGCCCGACGCGGATCCGGACGCGAGCGCCTGGTCGGCGCCGGTGAGCGCGCCCGACGCGCCCGCGAGCGCCTGCCCACGCGCGGCGGGGTCGCGCTCGGCGGCCGCGCGCCGCTCGCGCTCCTGCGCCAGCGCCGACTCGAGCTCCTGGATCCGCGCGGCGTCGCGCGCGCGCTCGTCGCGCGAGGAGGCGAGCTCGGCCTCGAGGGCGGAGAGGCGAGCGTTGAGGGCGGCGAGGGCTTGCTGGTCGGGGGAGGGTTGCGGCGCATTGGCGTTCTGGGCCGGAGGCGCGTTCTGGGCCGGGGTCGGGGTCGGGTTCGCGGTCGAGTTCGAGGTCGGGGTCGAGGTCGAGGTCGAAGGCGGCGTCGGGGTGACGTCGCCCTTCGACTCCGCTGTGCTCCGCTCAGGGCGAACGGACGGGTCCGCAGGGTTCGCGGCTCGGGGCATGGCAGCAGTCCCCTGCCCTCCGGCCTGCCCCAGCAGCAACGGAACGAGCGCGACGAGGAGCGGCATCATGGCGCGAAGGTGTGCCCTCCAACGCCGCCGCGGAACCGCCCTTCGCCCCTACGCCGCGCGCGCGCCGCTCGGCGCCGCGGGGGGCGCCGCCGGCCCGCGCAGCGCGCTCGCGAGGTCGTTGAGCGACCTCGCCTGGCTGGCGACGGCGTGGCTCGCGTCCATCGACTCCTGCGTGGCGAGGTCGATCTCCTTCAGCGCCCCGAGCACCTGGTCGATGCCGTGGTCCTGCTGGCGCGCGACGTCGGCGATCTCGCGCGCGGCCTCCGACGATTCGCGCAGCGCCTCGGCGAGCCGGCGGATGCTCTCGCCGGTGCCGCTCGCGACGCGCGCGCCCTCCTCGGCGCGCCGCACGCCGGCATCGGCCGCGCTCGTCGCGGCGGCCATCGCCTTCTGCGTCGCGTCGACGAGCGTCCGCACCTGCCGCGCGGCGCGGCGCGCGTCCTCGGCGTGCGAGCGCATCTCGGTGACCACCGCGGTGAGGCCCGCGTCGGCGCCGGCCGCGCGCTGCACCTGCACCGCCGCGGCGTCGGCGAGCTTCTGCGATCGATCCGCGAGGTAGCCCACGACCGACGTCACCTCGAAGATGTCGCGCATGCGCGCGTCCAGCTCGACGACGCGCTTCGACAGCGCGCGCACCTCCTCCGACAGCTTCGACAGCTCGCCGGTCGACGTCTCCACCGCCGCGAGCCCCTCCTCCGAGGCCTTCCGCGACGCGTGCGCGAACCCGATGACGCTCTCCGCGGTGAGCGCCGCCTTGTTGGCGGTCTCGCCGAGGCTGCTCATCGCGGCGGTCGTCTCGCGCACCGAGGCGGCGGTCTCCGCGCTGGTGCTGCTGAGCGACGACACCGCCGAGAGGAGCGCCTGCGCCGACGCGAAGAGCTCGCGCGAGGTCGCGTCGAAGTGGGCCCGGCGCGCGGCCTCGAGCGTCACCAGCTCGTCCTGGCGCCAGCCGAGCAGCCCGGCGAGGAGCGCGATGAAGAGCGGCGTGCAGTCGATCATCCAGAGGAGCGGTGACGTCTGGGCGAGCGCCAGCGCGCGGCCGAACGGCAGGTTGCCGTACGACCAGAGCGCCTCGACCGGCGTCGCGGTGAGCGGGAACGTGAGCCCGGCCAGCGCTCCGAGCAGGGCGTAACGGCGAGTGTACATGCGAGTCCCGGGTGCGAGGGGCTGCGGCCGGTCAGGCCGGGGCGACGGCGCCGCGGAGCGCGAGCGCGAGATCGGTGAGCGAGCGCGCCTTCGCGGCGACCGCGGTCGTCGAGACCTGGGTCTCCTCGGTGGCGAGGTAGATCTCGTTCATCGTGAGCAGGACCGCGTCGATCCCTTCCGCCTGCCGCTGCGCGACCTGCGCGATGTCGCGCGCGAGCGCGACGGCCTCGGCGAGGGTGCGCGACAGGGCGTCGATCGTCTCGCGCTCGCTGCGATGGCGGTCCGGGCCGGGGGCCGCCGCGTGCGCCAGCCCGATGACGGTCTCCGCGTGCACCGCGGCGGTGGTCGCGAAGAGCGAGAGCTGCGTCATCTTCGCGGTGCTCTCGCGCACCGAGGCGGCCGTCTGCATGGTCGTCGCGTTGAACGCGGTCGCGTTGCCGAGGAGCAGGTGCGCCGCGTCGAGCACCTCGTGCGCGGTGCGGTGCAGGCGATCGCGCTCCTCGCCCACGGCGGCGATGGTCCTCGCCTGGGCGTCGAGCGCGCGCTGCTGCCGCCCGAGGATCACCCCGAGCGCGCCGACCACGAAGGGGACGGTGTCCATGATCCACAGGAGCGGGTCGGCGCGCTGCGCTTCGAGGAGACCCACGCCGCGGTGCGCCGCGACGATGAGCGTCGCCACGAACGGGAGGAGCAGGCCTACACCGGCGCCGTACAGGTCGTAACGCATCCGCTTCATGCAGCTCCTCGACCGGGAAGGGAGCGGACATTCTCGCCTTTTTCGACCCGCTCCGGAAGGGGCTGCGGCAGTTCGCGCACGTCGGCCCACCTCACCGGCTGGGAGGCTGCGCGGCGAGGGCGTCCGGGGCGGCGCGATACGGGGCGCTCGCGCGCGATGGTGCTCGCGGAGCGGCCGGCGCGCGTCGATCCCCGCGGCGAGTTCCACACCCTTG
>JBJMQK010000072.1:0-3207 GCA_045802735.1 Anaeromyxobacteraceae bacterium
TGGACCCGGATGTCGTAGTCGCGGTCGCCCTGGCGGTACTTCGCGACCACGTCGCCCTCGAGCGCGAGCCGCGCGGTCTGCCCCACCGTCGCCACCGACACGCCGAGGTCGGCGGCGCGCGCGCGGTCGACGCGGATGTCCGTCTCCGGGCGCCCGGCGCGGTAGGAGAGGTCGGCGTCCTTCACCCCGCGGACGCCCTTCACCGCCTCGAGCGCGGCGCGCGCGGTGCCCTGGAGCTGTGCGTAGTCCTCGCCGCGGACGTAGATCGTGACCGGCAGCTCGACGCCGCCGCCCTCGACGAAGCTGATGTCGGCCATGGTGGCCTTGAGCGCCGGGACGACGGCGAGGCGCTTCCGCAGGTCGTCCTGGATCTGCCACTGCGTCGCGTGCCGCGCGGCCTTCTTCGTCGTGTAGACGCGAAGGCTCGCCTTGTTCGCCTCCTCGCCGGGGCCGACGGTGACGTACAGCGTCTTCACCTCGGGGTTCGCGCGCACGAGCTCCTCGGCGCGATGCGTGACGCGGTCCATCTCGTCGAGCGAGGTGCCGGCCGGCATCTCGAGGAGCACGCGGAACTCGCCGCGGTCCTCCGGCGTCATGAACTCCTTGCCCATGAGCGGCGTGAGCGCGATCGAGCCGACGAAGAGCGCGACGGCCGCGAGCATCACCGTCTTCTTGTGCGCGAGCGACCAGGCGAGGAGCGAGCGGTAGCGCGCGTCGAGCGCGTCGAAGAAGCGGACGATCGGCCCGGTGAGCCGCCCCGCGCGCAGCCGCGCGTGGTGGCCGGGCTGGATGGGCTTCACCACCCGCGCCGACATCATCGGGTCGAGCGTGAAGGAGATGAAGAGCGACACCAGCACCGCCGCCGCGACGGTGAGGCCGAACTGGCGGAAGAACTGGCCGACGATGCCGCCCATGAAGGCGACCGGCACGAATACCGCGACGATGGTGAAGGTCGTCGCCATGACGGCGAGGCCGATCTCGGCGGTGCCGTTGCGCGCGGCGGTGATGGGGTCCTCGCCGCGCTCCATGTGGCGGTAGATGTTCTCGCGGACCACCACCGCGTCGTCGATGAGGAGGCCGATGGCGAGCGACAGCGCCATGAGCGACATCATGTTGAACGTGAACCCGAGCCACCACATCGCGAGGAACGTGGTGACGACGGAGGTCGGCAGCGCCAGCGACGAGATGAGCGTCGAGCGCCAGTCGAGCATGAAGAGGAAGATGACGAGGATCGCCATCGCCCCGCCGAAGAGGATGGCCTCGGTGACGGAGCCGATGTTCTGGCGGATGTAGGTGGACTGGTCGATCGCCTTCACGACCTTCACGTCGGGCGGCAGCGCGCGCTCGGCCTCGGCGACGACCTTGTAGACCGCGTCGGAGATCTTCACGGTGTTCGTGCCGCCCTGCTTCTGGATCTCCAGCGCGACCGCGTCCTTGCCGTCGAGGCGGCTCCGGACGCGCGCCTCCTTGTAGCCGTCCTCGACGCGCGCGACCTCCGAGAGGTGCACCTGCGCCCCGGACGGGAGCGTCGCCACGACCATGCCGCGCAGCTCGTCGAGCGTGCGGAACCGCCCGAGCGTCTTCACGTTCAGCTCGGTGGCGCCGGCGTTCACGCGGCCGGCGGGCACGTCGAAGCCGTCGGCGGCGAGCTGCCCGGCGAGGCCGGACAGCGACAGCCCGAGCGCCTCGAGGCGCGCGCGGTCGGCGTAGACGTGGAGCTCGCGCTCGAGGCCGCCGTACACGTTCACGGCGGCGACGCCGTCCACCGCCTCGAGCTTCGGCTTCAGCACGTCCTCGGCGAGGCGGCGCGTCTCGGCGGAGTCGCGCGCCGACGACAGCGCGTAGGTGAGGATCGGCTGCGCCGTCGGATCGACGCGCTGGACGATGGGGTCCTTGATGTCGGTGGGGAGCTTGCCGCGCACGCCCGCCACCTTGTCGCGGACGTCGTTCGCGGCGGTCTTCACGTCGGTGCCGAGCTTGAACTGGACGACGATGGTGGATACCGAGTCGCGCGAGAAGCTCCGCACCTCGTCGACGCCGTTCACCGAGGACACCTGCTCCTCGATGAGCTTCGTGACGAGCTGCTCGACCTCCTCCGGGCCGGCGCCGGGGTACGGCGTCACGACCGTCACGACCGGGAACGAGACGTCGGGGAACAGGTCGACGCCGATGCTGCGCGCGCCGAGCAGGCCGAGCGTCATGAGCGCGACCGTCACCATCACGGTGAAGACCGGCCGCTTGATGCTGATCTCGGAGAGGAACATGGCGGGCTCGATCCTTTCGCTAGCGGGCGTCGGCGCGGGCGCCGTCGAGCGGCGGGGCGACGCGCACCGGCGCGCCGTCGGCGAGCGCGGCGAGGCCGCTCGTCGCGACCTCGTCGCCCTCGGCGAGGCCGGCGAGCACCACGGCGCGCGCGGCGTCCCCGCCGCCGAGGCGCGGGTGCACGGCCTCGGCGCGCCCGTTGCGCAGCCGGTAGGCGATCGCGCCGCCGGGCGACTCGAGGAGCGCCTCGCGCGGCACGACGAGCGCGCCGCGCGCCACGCCGAACGTCACGTCCGCGTGCGCGAACATGTTGGGGAGCAGGCGCCCCGAGGCGTTGTCGATCTCGATCTCGACGGCGGCGCGGCGCGTCTGCGCGTCGAGCGCCGGCGAGAGGAGGCTCACCTTGCCCGCGAAGATCTCGCCGGGGCGGGCGTCCACCGTGACCTCGGCGGGCTTGCCGCGCGCGAGGCGCGCGAACGCGCCGGCGTCGACGCTCGTCTCGAGCTTCAGCGCGGCGACGTCCTGCAGCGTGAAGAGCACGGTCTGGAGGCCCACCTGCGCGCCGACGTTCACCGGCCGGCGCGTCACCGCGCCCGCGAACGGCGCGACGACGCGCGCGCTGGCGAGGTTCTGCCGGGCGAGGCCGGCCGCCGCGTCGGCCTGGGCGACCTGCGCGAGCGACAGCTCGTGCTTCACCCGCGCGGCGTCGAGCTGCGCCGCCGTCGCGGAGCCGCCGCCGAAGAGCGCCTCGGTGCGGTCGAGCTCGAGCTTCGCCCCGTCGGCCGAGGCCTTCGCGACGCGCACCGCCGCGTCGGCCTGCTTCGCCACCCAGCCGATCTCCTCGTGCTCGACGACGGCGAGCAGCTGGCCGGCCCTCACCCGGTCGCCCACGCTGGCGTGGACGCTCTCGAGGCGGCCGGTCACCTTGGGCAGCACGTCGGCGTC
>JBJMQK010000164.1:0-2675 GCA_045802735.1 Anaeromyxobacteraceae bacterium
TCGCCGAGCCCGGTGTTCGGGCCGGAGCCGAGGAGGCGCACGTCTCCGCCGATGCGCAGGAGCTCGAGGGCCCCGGCGCGGAGCGCGCCCGACAGGTTCGCGAACGGCGCGAGCGACTGCATCGCGTAGAACGGGTTCGGGGCGAGGACGAGCGGCGCGCCGGAGAGCTTCCCGAGCTCGTCCGCCATGAGCTTCGGGTAGCGCGGGTCGGCGTTCAGCCCGGTGCCGACCGCCGTGCCGCCGATGCCGAGCGCCCCCAGCTCGGGAAGGGCGTTCAGGAGGCGCACCGCGGCGGCGCGCAGCGCGGCGGCCCACCCCGACACCTCCTGGCCGAGGCGGATCGGGGTCGCGTCCATGAGGTGCGTGCGCCCGGACTTCACGATCCCGTCCCAGTCGCGCGCCTTCGCGGCGAACGTCTCGGCGAGCCCCTGGAGCGCCTCCACCGCCACCGGGGCGAGGTCGAGCGCGGCGAGGCGCATCGCCGTCGGGACGACGTCGTTCGTCGACTGCGCCATGTTGACGTCGTCGTTCGGGTGGACGAGCGCCGCATCGCCGCGGCGCCCGCCGAGGAGCTCGCAGGCGCGGTTGGCGAGCACCTCGTTCACGTTCATGTTGTGCGACGTCCCCGCGCCCGCCTGGTACGGATCCACGACGAAGTGGTCGCGCCAGCGGCCGTCGAGGACCTCCTGCGCCGCGGCCTCGATCGCCTTCGCCTTGGCGCGCGGCAGGAGCTTCAGGCGCCCGTTCACGCGCGCCGCGGCGAGCTTCACGCGCACGGTGGCGTCGACGAAGGCCGGGTGCGGGCGCAGCCCGGAGATCGGGAAGTTCTCGACCGCGCGCGCCGTCTGTGCGCCATACAGCGCGTCGGCGGGGACGGTGATCTCGCCCATCGTGTCGCGCTCGACGCGCGTCGCGGCGCGGGGGCTCCCGCGCGCCTTCTTCCTCACGGCCATGCCCGTTCTTGGCGCCCGCGGACGCGCACCGCAAGGCGACTGGCGGGCGGGGCGCCGCCACCTCCACGGGCTGGCGGGCGCGCGGGAGGAAGAGGCCCGCCTGCGCTGGGCTCGACGGCTCGGCGCTTGGCTCGCACCGCCGCCGGGTGCAAATTGAAATTTACCGCGCGGTGGCGAGGGGCGCCTGCGCGGAGCGAGGTCGCCATGAACCCGTTCACCGCGCGTGATGTCCTGCCGCTCGTCGCCGGGGCGCTGCTCCTCTCCGTCACCGCCTGCGGCAAGGCGCGCGCCCCCGACACGGGCACGAACGGCGGCACGAACGGCGGCGCCGACGGCGGCTCGACCGCGCTCGGCGCGCCGTCGAACCTCGCGGTCGCGCTCACCGCCGCGCGCGTCACGCCCGACAACCACGTGCAGGTCGACTACACGTTGAGTGACGCACGAGGCGCGCCGCTCGCCGGCGTCACCGACGCCGTGAACAACTGGACGCTCGCCATGGTCGCGACCGACGAGGCGGGTCGCCCGGCCTGGAAGAGCCTCATCCTGCGCCACGTCGTCTCGAGCATCGGCGCGAAGGGGACGACCGATCAGCCGACGTCGGAGACCACCGGGACGACGACCGACCTCGGCGGCGGCAAGTACCAGTACACCTACAAGGCCGCCCTCCCCGCCGACGCCGCCGCGGCGACGACGGCGACGTTCCGCGCCGCCGTGTACTCGACCCGCCCGATCGCCAACACCTTCCCGCAGCAGAACGACATCGCGAACGGCGTCATCGACTTCGTCCCCGCCGGCGGGACCCCCGCCCCGCACGACGCGGTCTCGACGCAGGCCTGCAACCAGTGCCACGGCATCCTCCAGGCGCACGGCGGCGCCCGCCGCGAGACGCGCCTCTGCGCGACCTGCCACACGACGCAGCTCGTCGATCCGGACACGAACGACACCGGCGATCCGTCGCAGCTCAACCCGCTCGACTTCCCGCGCCTCGTCCACCGCATCCACCGCGGCAAGGACCTGCCCACCGTGCAGGCCGCGGCGGCGGCGGGCGACACGGACTGGAAGTACCACGTCATCGGCTTCCAGAACTCGGACAACGTGTACGGCGCGACGCAGAAGAACCCGAACACCGCCACGACCACGCCGCCGCAGCCCGCGCTCGTGACGACCGGCGTCGGCGTCCCGCGCGACCTGCGCGACTGCACGGTGTGCCACACGCCCGCGACCGACTCCCAGGGGAACGTGCAGTACGCGGCGCAGGCCCTCGACGCGTGGAGGTCCGCGCCCTCGGTGCGCGCCTGCCAGGCGTGCCACGACGACGCCGGGTTCACCGCCAGCTCGGCGGCCGCGAAGTACCACGCGCCGCACCCCGGCGGCCTCCTCGACGCCGGCGGCGTCACGCAGGCGAACTGCGCCGGGTGCCACAGCGCGACCGTCGTCCAGGCGATCCACACCGCGACGACGAAGCAGCAGTCGTTCAACGCCTTCAGGTTCCAGATCGCGAAGATCTCGGCGCCCGACGGCGGCGACGTCGCGGCCGGCAAGCCGGTGCGCGTCGCGTTCAAGGTGCAGAACGCGGACGGAACGCCGGTGACGGACCTCTCGCAGCCGGGCGGCGGGTTCACCGGCGCGAACGGGCGCCTGGCGGTGACCATCTCGGGCCCAACCGTCGATTACCAGGCTTCGAGCATCGTCACGCAGGCCGTCTCCGCGGCGACCGCCACC
>JBJMQK010000183.1:0-4037 GCA_045802735.1 Anaeromyxobacteraceae bacterium
GGACCCCGAGCTGGATCGCGTCGAGGACGAGATCTCGTGCCGGGGTGCCGAGGGGGCGCTCCTCCTCGAGGACCTCGAGGAGGACCTGTCTCCGCAGCTGGTACTCGAGCACGACCGCCTCGAGCGAGTACCCGGGCAGGCGAGCGCGCTCCTTGCCGTGCTCGACGGCGAGCGCGTCCTGCTCCTTCTGCAGTGTGCCTCGTGGTGAAGGCCCCTCGAGCGTGTGCGCGAGCTGGGCCAGGAGGTCGGGGAGGTGGTCGATGAGCGTGGGCCGCGCGTGCTCGCGGGCCGGAGGCAGCTCTCGCCGGGTGCGTTCTTCCCACAGCGTGAGGACGCGCGGGATCTCCCGGCGTAGACGGGCGCCCGAACGGCTGATGTCTTCGGGCGCGGGTGACTTCTGATGCAAAGGGCCTCCTCCCCCTCATCGCGTTCTCTAACCAGCGATCGCCACCGACGCGACGCGCGCTATAGTGCTCGCCTCCCCGCCGCCCAGGGAACGCGCCATGAGAGGTTTCGATCCCACGGGGCAGCGGCTCGTCGCCCTCTTCCTCCTGGGCGCCGTCGCGCTCCACGACCCCGTGCTCTCGCTCTTCGCGCGCCGCGCCGACGTCGCGGGGATCCCGCTCACGTACGCGTACCTGTTCGGCGTGTGGGGTGTCCTCATCGCGCTCATGGCGGTCGCCGTGCGCCGGCGGCGGGCGTAGGGCCGAGCGAGCATGCTCCAGGGATGGGTGATCGCCGCCGCGTCGCTCGCCTACGTCGGCGTGCTGTTCGCCATCGCGCACCACGGCGATCGCCGTGCGGAGCGCGGCCGCTCGCTCGTCGCGAACGGCTGGGTCTACGCGCTGTCGCTCGGCGTGTACTGCTCGACCTGGACCTTCTACGGCAGCGTGGGGCGCGCCGCGTCGACCGGGCTCGGCTTCCTGCCGATCTACCTCGGGCCCACGCTCACGATGGCGCTCGGCTGGCAGGTCCTGCGGAAGGTCATCCGCGTCACGAAGGCCCAGCGCATCACCTCCATCGCCGACTTCGTGGCGTCGCGCTACGGGAAGAGCCACGCGCTCGGCGGGGCCGTGACCCTCATCGCGGTGGTGGGCGTCGTCCCCTACCTCGCGCTCCAGCTCAAGGCCATCTCGGGCAGCTTCGAGACGCTCCTCCGTCACCCGGACCTCGCAGCGCCGGCGTCGGCGCTCGCCCGCCCGCTCCTCGCCGACACCACGCTCGGCGTCGCGGTCCTGCTCGCCGCGTTCACCATCCTCTTCGGCGCCCGCCACCTCGACGCCACCGAGCGGCACGAGGGGCTCGTCGCGGCGATCGCCTTCGAGTCGCTCGTGAAGCTCGTCGCCTTCGTCGCGGTGGGCGCGTTCGTGACGTTCGGCGTGTACGACGGCTTCGGCGACCTGTTCGCGCGGGCCCGCGCCACCCCGGCGCTCGAGGCGCTGCTCACCCTCCCGCGGGGCGAGGGCGCCCGCGCTGCGTGGGCCTCCGTCGGGCTCGTCTCGATGCTCGCCGTGATCCTCCTCCCGCGCCAGTTCCAGATCGGCGTCGTGGAGAACGTGGACGAGGAACACCTCGGGCGCGGGATCTGGGTCTTCCCGCTCTACCTCCTCGCGATCAACGTCTTCGTGCTCCCGGTCGCGCTCGCGGGCCTCCTGCAGTGGCCGGGCGGCGGGGTCGACGCCGACGGCTTCGTCCTGACGCTCCCGATGGCGCACGGCGCGCACGGCCTCGCGCTGCTCGCGTTCATCGGCGGGCTCTCCGCCGGGACGGGGATGGTCATCGTCGAGACGACTGCGCTCTCGACGATGGTCTGCAACGACCTCGTCATGCCGCTCCTGCTGAAGCAGCGCTGGCTCCGCCTGGGCGAGCGGCGCGACCTCACGGGCCTCCTCCTCGGCGTGCGCCGCGCGGCGATCGTCCTCGTCCTCGTGCTCGCCTATCTCTATTTCCGCGCCGCGGGCGAGGCGTATGCGCTCGTCGGGATCGGCCTCATCTCGTTCGCGGCGGTGGCGCAGTTCGCGCCCGCGGTCCTCGGCGGCCTCTACTGGAAGGGCGCCACCCGCGCCGGGGCGATGACCGGGCTCTACGCCGGGTTCGCAGTGTGGGCGTACACGCTGCTCTTCCCGTCGTTCGCGCGGTCCGGCTGGCTCGACGCGAGCTTCGTCGCGGACGGACCGTTCGGGCTCGCGCTGCTCCGGCCCCAGGAGCTCTTCGGGCTCGCCGGGCTCGACGAGATCTCGCACGCGCTCTTCTGGAGCCTCCTCGCGAACGTGGGACTCTACGTCGCGGTGTCGGTCGCCGGGAGACCGGGCGCCGCGGAGGCGCGCCAGGCCGCGCTCTTCGTGGACGTGTACCGGCACACCGGCGGCGCTGGCCGGGCGCGGCCGGCAGGCGCCGGCGCCGGGATCGAGGACCTCCTGCCGCTCGTCGGCCGCTTCCTCGGGCCGGCGCGGGCGCGCGAGGCGCTCCTCGCCCACGCGCGACGCCAGGGTCTCGCGGCGGTCGGGGAGCTGCGCCCCAGCGCCGAGCTCGCGCAGTTCGCGGAGGCCCAGCTCGCCGGCGCGATCGGCGCCGCGTCGGCGCGGGTGGTCGTCGCGTCGGTCGCGCGCGCGGAGCCGCCCGCGCTCGAGGAGGTGATGGACATCCTCGACGAGGCCTCGCAGGTGCGCGCCCACAGCCAGGAGCTCGAGGAGAAGTCGCGCGCGCTCGAGGCGGCGACGCGCGAGCTGCGCGCCGCCAACGCCCAGCTGCAGGAGCTCGACCGGCTGAAGGACGACTTCATGTCCACCGTGACGCACGAGCTGCGGACGCCGCTCACGTCGATCCGCGCGCTGTCCGAGATCCTGCGGGACGACCCGCGCACGCCGCTCGCCGACCGCACGCGCTTCCTCGGCGTCATCGTCAAGGAGGCCGAGCGGCTCACGCGGCTCATCAACCAGATGCTGGAGATGGCGAAGATCGAGTCGGGGCGCGCGGAGTGGCGCACGGCGGAGGTGGACCTCGTCGACGTCGTCCGCGAGGCCGCGGAGGCGACGGGGCAGCTCTTCCGCGAGCGCGGCGTCGAGCTCTCCGTCGGCCCGGGCGCGGCCCCCGCGGTGCGCGCCGACCGCGATCGCGTGATGCAGGTGGTCGTGAACCTGCTCTCGAACGCGGTGAAGTTCTGTCCGGCGTCGGGGGGCCGCGTCCGCGTGCGCGTCGGGACGGCGGGCGGCGCCTTGCGCGTCGACGTCGAGGACAACGGCCCCGGGGTCCGCCTCGAGGACCGCGAGCGGATCTTCGAGAAGTTCCGCCAGGGCGGCGACGCGACGGGGGGGAAGCCGATGGGCACCGGGCTCGGGCTCGCCATCAGCCGCCGCATCGTCGATCACCTCGGCGGGAGGTTGTGGGTCGAGGGCGCGCCCGGTGAGGGCGCCCGGTTCTCGTTCGTGCTCCCGCTCGACGCCGCACCGGCGCGAATCGAGCAGGCGATGCACGCCAAGGGGTAGGGTGACGATCATGGGCAAGCGCATTCTCATCGTGGACGACGAGCCGAACATCGTCCTCACCCTCGAGTTCCTCATGAAGCGGGAGGGCTACGAGCCCACGGTGGCGGGCGACGGTGAGGCGGCGCTGGCGGCCATCGCGCGCGCTCCGCCCGACCTCGTCCTCCTCGACGTCATGCTGCCGCGGCTCGACGGCTTCGAGGTGTGCCGCCGCCTGCGCGCGGACGAGCGCTGGCGCGGGCTCAAGATCCTGATGCTGAGCGCGAAGGGGCGCGACGCGGAGATGGCGAAGGGCCTCGCCCTCGGCGCGGACGCCTACGTCACGAAGCCCTTCGCCACGAAGGACCTCGTCCTCGCGGTGAAGCGCCTGCTGGGGGACACGCCGTGAGCGCGGCGAACGGCGGCGAGGCGCCGGCCCTGGGCGCGCGCCGCCTCGCGCTCACGATGTACAGCCCGCTCTCCGCGATCGTGCGCCCCGCGCCCGTCACCGTGGCCCTCGACGCGACGGTGCGCGAGGCGCTCGAGACGATGGAGCGGCGCGGCGTCGGCTCGATC
>JBJMQK010000240.1:0-2605 GCA_045802735.1 Anaeromyxobacteraceae bacterium
TCGAAGAGATGATGCCCATCATCTACACGCCGACCGTCGGTCAGGCGTGCCAGCAGTTCGGGCACATCTTCCGCCGCTCGCGCGGCCTCTACATCTCCATCAAGGATCGCGGCAACGTGAAGACGATCCTGCAGAACTGGCCGCACAAGGACGTGCGCGTCATCGTCGTCACCGATGGTGAGCGCATCCTCGGCCTCGGCGACCAGGGCGCGAGCGGCATGGGCATCCCCATCGGCAAGCTCTCGCTCTACACCGGCTGCTCCGGCATCCACCCGGCGTCCTGCCTCCCGGTGATGCTCGACGTCGGCACCGAGAACGAGGACTACCGGAAGGACCCGCTCTACATGGGCCTCCGCCAGCCGCGCGTGCGCGGCAAGGACTTCGAGGACTTCGTCGGCGAGTTCATCACCAGCGTCCAGGAGGTGATGCCGAAGGCGCTCGTCCAGTTCGAGGACTTCGGCAACACGACGGCGTTCCATCTCCTCGAGCACTGGCGCGACCGCGTCTGCACGTTCAACGACGACATCCAGGGCACCGCGGCGGTCACGCTCGCCGGCATCTACTCGGCGATCCGGGTCACGAAGAAGAAGCTCGTCGAGCAGAAGATCCTCTTCCTCGGCGCCGGCGAGGCCGGCATCGGCATCGGCGACCTCATCGCCTCGGCGATGGTCGACGAGGGGATGAAGATCGAGGACGCCCGCAAGAACTGCTGGTTCTTCGACTCGAAGGGCCTCGTGGTGAAGAGCCGCACCGGCCTCGCCGACCACAAGCTCCGCTACGCCCACGACGCGAAGCAGATCGGCACGTTCATCGACGCCATCCGCGAGCTGAAGCCCACCGCCATCGTCGGCGTCTCGACGATGGCGAAGACCTTCAACCAGGAGGTCATCGAGACGATGTCGAAGCTCAACGAGCGCCCGATCATCTTCGCGCTCTCGAACCCGACGTCGAAGGCGGAGTGCACGGCCGGTGAAGCGTACACCTGGTCGAAGGGCAAGGCCCTCTTCGCGAGCGGGAGCCCGTTCCCGCCGTTCACCTTCGAGGGCAAGACGTTCGTCCCGGGCCAGGGCAACAACTCGTACATCTTCCCCGGGGTCGGCCTCGGCGTCGTCGCCACCGAGGCGACGCGCGTCACCGACCGCATGTTCTCCGAGGCCGCGCGCGCGCTCGCGAACTGCGTCCTCGACAGCGACCTCGAGATGGGACGCCTGTTCCCGTCGCTGAAGCGCATCAAGGAGGTCTCGGCCATCCTGGCCGTGGCCGTCGCCGAGGTCGTCTTCAAGGACGGGCTCGCCCGCGTGCCCCGCCCGGCGAACCTGCTCGAGTTCGTGAAGTCGAAGATGTGGGACGCGAAGTACGAGCGCTTCGTGAAGTAGGGCGTCCTCCTCGCGCCGCGACGTCAAAAAAGCCTCGCCCCGCAGCCCGGGGGCGAGGCTTTGTCGCCTCCGCGGCGTCTGCTAGGTTCCGCGCGCCCGATGTCCCCCTCCGCCACGCCCGCGCGGCAGCCGTCGCTGCGCTTCGTCGTCACGGTCCTCGCGGTCGCCGCCGGCGCGAGCGTGGGGAACCTGTACCTCCTGCAGCCGCTCCTCCCCGCCGTCGCGCGCGGCTTCGGCACCTCTCCGCGCGCGGTCGGCGTCGTCTCGATGCTCACGCAGGTGGGCTACGGCGCCGGCATGTTCCTCTTCGTGCCCCTCGGCGACGTCGTCGAGCGGCGCGGGCTCATGCTCCTGCTGCTCGGCCTCGTCGCGGTCGCGCTCCTCGGCGTCGCCGGCGCGCCCAGCGTGCCGCTCCTCGCGATCGCGTCGCTCGCGGTGGGGATGACGACCGTCGTCCCCCAGCTCGCGGTCCCGCTCGCCGCCCACCTCGCCCCCGCCGAGGAGCGCGGCCGCGCCGTGGGCACCGTCCTGGGCGGCCTCCTCGTCGGCATCCTGCTCGCGCGCACCGCGAGCGGCTTCCTCGGCGCGCACCTCGGCTGGCGCGCCGTCTATGTCTGCGCCGCGGCGCTCACGGTGCTCCTCGCCGCCGCGCTGCGCGCGCTCCTCCCGCGGAGCCCGCCCGACGCGACCATGCCGTACGGCGCGCTGTTGCAATCCCTCTTCACGCTCGTGCGCGAGGAGCCTGCGCTGCGCGAGGCGTCGGTGCTCGGCGCCCTCGGCTTCGCTGCGTTCAGCGTCTTCTGGACCACGCTCGCCTTCTTCCTCGAGGCGAGCCACGGGCTCGGCTCGGACGCGGCCGGCCTCTTCGGCCTCCTCGGCGCGGCGGGCGCGCTCGCGGCGCCGGTGCTCGGCCGCCTCGCCGATCGCATGAGCCCGCGCGCGAACGCCGGGATCGCGCTCGCCGTCGCGCTCGCTGGCTACGCCGTCTTCGCCGCGGCGGGCGCCGCGCTCGCGGGGCTCGTCGCCGGCGTCGTCCTCCTCGACGTCGGCGTGCAGGGCGCGCACGTCTCGAACCTCGCGCGCATCCACGCGCGGAGGCCCGAGGCGCGGAGCCGCATGAACACCGTCTACATGGTCGCCTACTTCGCGGGCGGCGCGCTCGGCACGGTGGTTGGCACCTGGGCCTGGAGCGCCGGCGGGTGGCTCGCCGCGTGCGCCGCGGGCGCGGC
>JBJMQK010000293.1:0-5951 GCA_045802735.1 Anaeromyxobacteraceae bacterium
TGATCCTGTGGGCCGCGAGGGCGAGGCCGATACCGACGGGGACGTTGATGAGGAAGATCGCCTGCCAGCCGACGAGCTCGGTCAGCGCGCCTCCGAAGAGCACGCCGATGGCGGCGCCCGCTCCTCCGACCGCGCCCCAGGCCGCGAGGGCGTGCGCCCGCGGGCGACCCTCTCGGAAGGTGCGCATGAGGATGGCGAGCGCGGCGGGGGAGAGCATCGCGGCGCCGAGTCCTTGAGCGGCCCGGGCGGCGAACAGCGCGCCGGCGTCGCCTGCGGTCGCGGCGGCGACGGAGGCGAGGGTGAAGAGGGCCAGTCCGGTCATGAACATGCGGCGCGGTCCGATGAGGTCGGCCGCACGACCGCCGAGCAGGAGCAGGCTGCCGAAGATCAGCGAGTAGCTCGTGATCGTCCAGCTGATGTCGCCGCCGTCGATGCCGAGGCCGTCGGCCATGTCCGGCAGCGCGACGTTGACGGCCGTGATGTCGAGGATGACCATCAGCTGGGCGGCGCAGAGCACCAGCAGCAGTTGCTTGAGGCGCTTCATTGAGGGGTGGTGTGTGTGCATGTCGCCACCTTCCTCGCGGCCGCGTGCCTCGACATCGGGGCAGCACCCTGAGATCGTCGGCCGTCCTATCTCCGTGATCGCCGACACCCTCGTAGGCCGACAGGAAGAGCTTCGACGCTTCGACGACGCCCTCGATGAGCTGGCGTCAGGTGCTGCGCGCGCCGTCGAGGTCGTCGGTGCCGCCGGGATCGGCAAGTCGCGCCTGCTGGCCGAGATCGCGGCTCGAGCCGACGCCCGGGGGCACATCGTGCTCCGCGGCGCGGCCGCGGACCTGGAGCGCGACATCGCCTTCTGGGTCTTCCTCGACGCCCTGGACGAGTACGTGGAGAGCGTCGAGCCACGCCGCCTCAGCAACCTCCCGGAAGAGATGGCGACGGAGCTCGCACGCGTCTTCCCGTCGCTCGCGCACTTGGGGCGTGCCGATGCCGTGGGCCTCCAAGGCGAGCGTTACCGGATGACCCGAGCAGTGCGCGAGCTCCTCGAGCTGTTGGCGGCCACGAAGCCGCTCGTGCTGATCCTCGACGACGTCCACTGGGCCGACCCCGCATCGATCGACCTGATCGGAGGCCTGCTCCGACACCCGCCGTCCGGACCCGTGCTCCTGGTTATGGCGGCACGTCCGCATCAAGGCCCGACGCGCCTGGCGAGCGTGCTCGAGCGCGCGTTGCGCGAGCGGACCCTGACCCGGATCGCGCTCGACCCGCTGACGAGTGACGAGGCCGCAGCGATGCTGGGGCGATCCCAGCCCGACCAGGTCACGACGGCGCTCTTCGAGGAATCCGGGGGAAACCCGTTCTATCTCGAACAGCTCGCCCGATCACGCGAGCTGGCCGGACTGGCCGTCCTTCCACAGGTCTCCGTCGAAGGCATCCACGTCCCGCCGCTTGTCCTCGGGGCTCTGAACGAGGAGCTGGCGCTGCTCTCGCCACGTATGCGGCGGACGCTCGAGGGCGCGTCGGTTGTGGGGGATCCCTTCGAGCCGGAGCTGGCGGCCGCGGCGGCCGACGTCAGCGAGCACGAGGCGATGGAGGCCATCGATGAGCTGCTCGGCCGGGACATCATCCGGGCGACTGAAGTCCCGCGACGGTTCCGCTTCCGGCATCCCATCGTGCGTCGCGCGGTTTACGAGTCCGCCCCGCGTGGCTGGCGAATCGAAGCTCACGAGCGAGCGGCAGCGGCGCTGGAGGCGCGAGGCGCCGACGTCGGAACCCGAGCGCACCACATCGATATCTCGGCCCGGGTCGGCGACGCGGCGGCCGTGGCTGCACTGGCGGAGGCAGGTCGGATCTCCGCGCCCCGTGCGCCCGCGATTGCGGTGCGATGGATTTCGGGGGCGTTACGGCTGCTGCCCGACGATGCGCCGTTCGAAGATCGAGTCGAGCTGCTGCTGTCGAACGCGACATCGCTGGCGGCCACCGGCCGCTTCGATGACGCCCATGCGGCGATCCTCGAAGCCCTGGCGGTCATCCCCCCGGAGGAAGCGGCGCTCAAGCTCAAGCTCTCGACGACCTGCTCGCGCATCGAGAACCTCCTCGGTCTCCATGACCAGGCACACGCGCGACTGATCGACGCGCTGGACTCGCTGCCCGACGAGTCCGGGGCTGACGCCGTCGGGCTCATGATCGAGCTGGCACGGGATGCCGTGTTCCGCTTGCAGTACACCGCCGGCCAGGACTGGGCGGGACGAGCCACGGCTGCCTCTCGAGTCATCGGCGATCCGCTTCTGATCGCACTGTCCGTGGCGACCACCGCTCGCGCGCTGGCATGGGGCGGCGATGCGGATCGAGGGGAGGCGACGCGAACGGAAGCCGCGGCGCTGATCGATGCCCTGTCAGACGACGACCTTGCCCGCCGCCTCGATGCCATCGTGGAACTCGCCGGCGCTGAGATCTACCTCGACCGTTTCGATGAGTCCGGCCGGCACGCCGAACGCGCGCTGCGGGTGGGCCGCGCAACCGGACAGGATCAGCTGTTTCCGGGAGTCAACGCGACCTTGGGTGTGGCGTGGTGCATGCTCGGGCGGCTAGCCGAGGCCGCCGAGCTTCTCGATGCCGCCATCGAGGCCGGGCGCCTGTCCGGCAACCCGCAGGCGCTGGCCTGGGCGCTGTTCTGTCGCGTCTTCGTTGCGCTTCCTGCCGGCGACCTCCAGGTGGCGATCGCGACGGCCGAGGAGAGCTTGGACCTTGCGGACGCGGCGGGCATCCCGTGATCGCCGCACGGTCCGGCGCTGTCTTGGCGATCGCGCGCATCAGTGCGGGAGAGTCGGCACCCACGACCGACGCGCTGACCGACCCGGGCAGGGACCCTTTCCAGGGGCTCCCGAACAACTGGAGGGCGTACTTCTACGAGCTGATGACGAGGTACTGGCTCGCGCATGGCGAGAAGGAGGCGGCCGGGCGTGCCGCCGAGGATGCGTGGTCGAGTGCCGCCGCTGCCGGATTGCGCTTGCCGAGGGCGATGGCCCACCGGGCGGCGGCGGCAGTCGCGCTAGCCCACGAGGATGCGCAGAAGGCCGAAGACCAGGCGCAGGCGTCCGCGAAGCTCGCCGAGGCTGTCGGCGCACCCATCGAGGCCGCTCTCGCCCGCTTGGTCGCCGGCCGCGCGCTGGCGCAACTCGGTCTGCGCGAGCGCGCGGTGGAACTGCTCGAGCAGGCCGCCGCCGAGCTTGATCGCCGCGGCGCTGCGCGCTACCGCGACGAAGCCCAGCGAGAGCTGCGCCGGCTCGGGCGACGCATCCACCGCCGGACGCGACCAGGGGACCTCAGTCAGACCGGCGTCGCCTCACTCACAGCGCGGGAGCTCGAGATCGCGCACTTGATCGTCGATCGCAAGACCAACGGAGAGATCGCGGGCGAGCTGTTCCTGAGCTTGAAGACGGTCGAGACGCACATCCGCAACATGTTCCGGAAGCTCGACGCCAATTCCCGAGTCGAGATCGCGCGGGCGGTCGAGAAGGCCGACAAGGCGGTGGCGGAGCTACCCGGGCACCGGTGACGCGATCCCGACCGTCCCGCCGACGCTGACGACGTCATGACGCTGGACAGTCGTGGCTTGCGTCACCAGACCGAAGCGAGCGAGGCGGGCTCACGAGAGCCGGTCGGAATCTCGCGTACGACCGGAGTGACGAAGACGTGCAGAGCCATGGGCGCAGTGGCGGGGAGCGAAACCTGGCTGCCCTGGAAGGTGGAGATCATCGTGGACGTAGCCTCCATCCACGCCTCCATCTCGACATCGGGGCTGCACCCTGACCGTGACGTCCGTCCTGGTGGACTGAACCGACGGTGCGCGGGCGGAGGTCACGACAACTCGAGTGGCAGTGAGCCCGCTCCGAGGACATACTGCCGTCATGACTCTCTGGCTCGCTGTGGCCGGGGCCTTCGTCGCCGGGCTCGTTCTCGCGAACGCCGTGAGCGTGCGCCGCTACTCGCGGCGTCACATCACCGGCGAGATCGCTCTGGGCGGACGCGGACTGTTCTTCAGCCGCACGCCGGACGGGACCTGGTGGAGCGTGCGTCTGCGTCGGCGCCGCTGTGGGACGACGCACCGCGCCGACGGGGGTGACGCGCCGCCCGACGGCGGGGTGCGCGAGCCGCGCCGTCCGCCGGGGCCCGGCCCGCTCGGCACCGCCGTGACGCTGCAACCGCCCGGCTGCTGACCCCTGCTACGCCTTGAAGCCGAGGCCGGCCGCTGCCAGCGCGTCCTCGACTGTCGGGTAGACGACCATCTCCACGATCTTGCCTTCGCGGACGGTGATGACCTCACCGTGCGGCTCGGGGCTGCGTTCCCAGTCCGGTGGCGCGTGCGTGTGGATGACGGCGACGAGGCGATCGCCGGCGTCGCGGAGGTCGAGCAGTTCGGCAGTCAGGCCTTCGGCGAGCGCGCGCCGCAGGAACGCCGCGGTTTCGTCGCGGTTGTGGCAGGCGCCGTCGCCTTCGGGCTCACCGACGCCATACCAGCGAACGTCAGGATCCAGCACCGCTGCGGCGGCGGTCACGTCACCGCGCAAGAACGCGTCCCACGCGCTCCGGACCACGTCGACGTCGGTCAAGGTCACGCTCGGAGTGTCCCACCGTCGCCGGGCCGCACCAAGGCGGGGAGCGCGGCGCGGATGCGCGCCGCGACGTCCTCTGGGCGCTGTCCCTCGGTGCTCACCACCAGGTCGACGCCCGCCAGGTCCGGCATGCTGATGGCCAGCTCTTGCGCGTGCTCGACGAGCCCCGGCAGACCGGACCAGCTCGCGGGCTCCCTCTCGAGGATGCGGTCGACCAGGGTCTGCGGCTCAGCCTCCAGCCGCACGAGCACGGTGTCGTCGGCATCCACGGCGGCCAGCAGCTCGGCGACGTCGTCGTCGGTCTCGAGCGTGTGGGCGAGCAGCAGCAGCGTGTGGCCCGCCTCGCCGAAGAGCCGGCAATTGAGCCGGATCTGCCGCCGCCACTGTTCCTCCGTCAAGGCCGGGTGTGTCCACACCAGCGTCTCGACCTCGACGGCCGCGTGGCCGATGTCGTCATCCGAGAGTGCGTCGGTGAGCGCTGTCAGGACCGAGGTCTTGCCGGCGCCGGGTGGGCCCGTGATGACGACTGCGAGCACTCGTCAAGTGTGGCGCTCGATCCGAGTCGCATCAGCTCGGCGGCGCCTGCGATCTCTGGAGCCGGGCGAGCACCCACCGATCGTCGGGCACTCCCCGCAGCCCGTCAGCCGTGGGGTACAGACGACACTTCAGTCCGAAGTCGGTGCGTTCGTCGGCACAGGGTTCGACGTCCTCGCCATCGATGCGCAGCGTCGGCGAGCCGAGGAACCGTTCGCGCTCGGCCGCCTCGGTGTTCTCGACCCTCACGAGGCCGATGTCCGTGCTCGCGCCGACTGAGCTCAGCAGCTCGCGCAGGTGCGCCAGCAGCGGCTCATGATTGGGGCAGCCGTCGAAATAGACGACTTCGACCTTCATCGTGGCTTCGACGGTAGCGCCCCAGAACCGCCCTCGACGGCGCTTCGGCGCCGTCTCGGTCGCCCACGGGCGGAAGCCCTGTTGGGCGCGACTGCCATGGTCGGCGCCTGGTGGCTGGACCCGATCATCGGCGGTTTCATCGCCTTCGTCGGCCTCAAGGAAGGACGCGAGGCCTGGGCCGGAGACGGCTGCCCCGAGTGCGCTTCACCGCTCGCGCTCGCGGGGCACGATCACAAGTACGCCGGCTGCGGCTGCGGCTGCGGCGAGAGCTGCGAGTGCTGCTGGCGTCGGGCCGGCGACCACAGTTGAGTATATGCTCATATGAGTAGGCTTGTAGGGCATGCCCCATCCCGCGGAACACAGCGCCCCCGCCCGCGTCCTCGGTGCCGACGAGGCCGAGGAGCTCACCGAGACGCTCAAGGCGCTCGCCTCGCCAGGGCGACT
>JBJMQK010000422.1:0-4634 GCA_045802735.1 Anaeromyxobacteraceae bacterium
CTGCGTCTGCTCGAGCTCCTCCTTGGTCGCCCGAATGGCCGCGATCGCTTCCTTCTCGGTCGACCAGCGCTGCTTCATCGCGCCGGCCTCCTCCTCGATCTCGGCCAGCTCGCGCTCCAACGCATCGAGGCGCGCCTTCGACGCCTCGTCCTTCTCCTTGCGCAGCGCTTCGCGCTCGACCTCGAGCTGGATCCGTCGGCGCTCGAGCTCGTCGAGCTCGATCGGCATCGAATCGATCTCCATCCGCAGCCGGCTCGCCGCCTCGTCGACGAGGTCGATCGCCTTGTCCGGCAGGAAGCGATCGGTGACGTAGCGGTCCGACAGCTCGACCGCGGCGTCGATCGCCTGGTCCGAGATCTTCACGCGGTGGTGCGCCTCGTAGCTGTCGCGCAGGCCGCGCAGGATCTCCGCCGCCTGCGCCGGCGTCGGCTCCGCCACCAGCACCGGCTGGAAGCGCCGCTCGAGCGCGGCGTCCTTCTCGATGTGCTTGCGGTACTCGTCGAGCGTCGTCGCGCCGAGGCACTGCAGCTCGCCGCGCGCCAGCGCCGGCTTGAGGAGATTGGAGGCGTCCATCGCGCCCTGCGCGTTGCCGGCGCCGACGAGGGTGTGGATCTCGTCGATGAAGACGATGACGCGCCCCTGCAGCGCGCGGATCTCCTCGAGGAGGCCCTGAAGCCGCTGCTCGAACTCGCCGCGCATCGCGGTGCCCGCGACCAGGCTGCCGAGGTCGAGCGCCAGCACGCGCTTGTCGCGGAGGACGTCGGGCACCTCGCCGGCGACGATGCGCTGCGCGAGCCCCTCGGCGATCGCGGTCTTGCCCACGCCCGGCTCGCCGACGAGGACCGGGTTGTTCTTCGTCTTCCGCGAGAGGATGCGGATGACGCGCTGGACCTCGCCGTCGCGGCCGATCACCGGGTCGAGCTCCCCGGCGCGCGCGAGCCCGGAGAGGTCGCGCGAGAAGCGCGCGAGGTTCGGCGGGAGGTCCGTCGGGCGCCGCGCCGCGCGCGGCGGCGCCGCCGTCGCGTCCGCACCGCCGGCGCCGCCGCCGCCGAGGCGCCCCTGCAGCGAGTCGGGCCGCGCGCCCTTGAGGAAGTGGGCCGCGAAGCTCTCGCCCTCGCTGATGATCGCGAGCAGCAGGTGCTCCGGTCCGATGAACTCGTGCCCGAGCTGCGCCGCGTGGACGCGCGCGATCTGGAACACGCGCTTCAGCGCCGAGGAGAGCCCGATCGACGGATCGGGCCGGGCCGGCGCCTTCGCCACCACGCGCTCGAGCTGCGCCTCGTAGCCGTCGACGTCGAGCCCCGCTCCGCGGAGCTGGTTGCGCAGCTCGGGGACCTCGCCGAGGAGCGCGAGGAGCAGGAACTCGACGCCGACGCGCGGCTGTCCCCAGGCGAGCGCCTCGCGCGCCGCGCGCTGCAGCACCCGCTGTGCCATCTCGGAGAGGTGGGCGAGGAGCCCGGCGCGCCCGCGGGGCCGGGGCCCGAGCATCCCCTCGACGAGTCCCTCGAGCGAGCGGAGCCCGCCGTTGCCGTGGTTCGCGGCGAGCGCGCTCGCGCAGTGGTGGCAGTAGCGGTGCACGGCCTCCGCGCCGTCGACCTGCTGGTGCACCTCCACGGCCGCCGGCCGCACGCCGCAGTTCTCGCAGATCGTGGTCGCCATCGCTCCCCCGACCGAGAAGGTAGGGATCGCGGGACGCGACAGCCGATCACTTCGCGACGAACGGGATCGCGACCGTCCCGATGCTCTGGCCGAGATCGGCGTCGACGAGCGACAGGAGGAACGTGAGCTGGGTGCCCTTCGGCTGGTCGGCGAAGTAGAGGAACCCGGAGGCCTCGCCGCCGGGCTCGAGGACGCCCTCCGGCAGCGCCTGGCGCAGCACGTCCCGGTCCGGGAGCGACGCCGGCCAGGCGGCGTAGTACTGGTTGTAGTACGTGACGTCCATCGGGAAGGGCCCCTGCCAGACGCCCGGCCAGTCGTAGAACCTGCTCGCCCACGGCGTGAGGAAGTAGCGGCGCCCGAAGAAGCCCGGCTGGACGACCGAGGCGTTGTTGGCGGCCACCTGGTAGGGCGGCAGCGCTGCGAGGCGGAACCCCGAGGCGCCGCCGAGGCTGAACTCCGAGTACGCGATCCGCAGGCGGTGCTCCCCGCGGTTGTCGATCGTGACCTTCACCGGCACGAGCACGTCGTGCACGGTGCCGGATCGCCAGGCAGTGGAGTCGACGACGACGCGCACGCCGTCGACCGTCTCCTCCGCCACGCGCGGGTTTCCGGGGACGGTCTGGGCGTTCGGCGCCGGCGCGAGCTGCGCCGAGTGAGCGCACGCCGCCACGCAGACCGCGGGGATGCACGAGCGGAGCGCGATGCGCATGCGTGAAGGTGCGGCGCGCGGGAGCGCCATTCAACCCCCATGCCGATCGCCGCGCGGCGCCGCTGCGCGCCGGCGAGCGTCCGGTATAGGATGCGCCCGCTCGAGCCGTCTCGCCCCCGTCCGGAGCCGCCGTGCCCGCCCCGCCCGACCGCGCCTCCCGCCTCCTCGGCCGCATCGTGCGGCTCCGCGGGCTCGTCCTCGCCGTCTACGCCGTGCTGGTGCCGCTCGCGGCGTGGGTCGCCGCGCGGATCCCGAGCGAGGGCGCGATCGACCGGCTCATGGTGCCGAGCGACCCGGACTACGCGGCGACGCGCGCCTTCCAGCGGATCTTCCCCGAGTCGCAGACGGTGCTGCTGCTGTTCGAGGCGAGGGACCCGTGGGCGCCGGAGGCGATCGCGCGCGTCGACCGCGCCCGCGCCGCGCTGAAGGGCGTCCCGCACGTGGGGACGTTCACCGTCCTCGACGCGCTCCGCCGCTCGCGGCCGGGCGCCGGCGTCGCCGAGCTGCGCGCGCTCGCGCTCGGCACGCGCGTCTTCCGTCAGCAGGCGCTGGTCGGCGACGGGTTCCTCACCGTCGTGGCGAGCCTCGACGTCCACGGTCCGGCCGAGCGCGACGCGGCGCTCGCCGGGATCGACGCCGCGCTCGCGCGGAGCGGCGGCGGCCGCGTGCGCGAGGTGGGCGCGCCCGTCGTCACCTCCTGGCTCGAGCGGCAGTCGTCCGCCGCGGCGGGGCGCTCCTTCCCGCTCTTCGCCATCCTGCTCGTCGGCATCACCCTGTTCCTCTACCGCTCGCTGCGCGCGCTCCTCGCCATCGTGCTCGCGCTCGGCGCCGCGGTCGCGCTCGGGCTCGCCGCCGGCGCGCTCATCGGCTTCAGCTTCACCGTCGTCTCGTCGCTCGTCCCGCTCACCATCCTCGTCAACACGCTCGCGACGCTCGTCTACCTGCACTCGCGGTTCGTCGACCGTCCGCCCGACGTGCCGCTCGAGGAGCACCACGTGGCGGCGCTGCGCAACAAGCTGCTCCCGGTCACGGCCTCGACGTTCGCGGCCGCGGTCGGGTTCGCGGCGCTGGCGGTCTCGTCCATCCGCCCGGTGCGCGAGATGGGGCTGTGGACGGCGCTCGGCGTGGTCGTCGCCTGGGTGGTCGCGTTCACGCTCTTCCCCGCGCTGCAGCGGGTCCTGCACACCCCGACGCGGCGCCCGGGCGACGCGCCCGCCCGCGAGCACGGCGAGCGCGGCGCCTACGCGCGGCTCGCGCGCTTCGTCCCGCGCTTCACGTACCGTCACCGCTGGCCGCTCGTCGGCGGCGCCCTCGCGGTCTGCGCCGCGGGCCTGGTCGCGCTGTTCGGGTTCCCCGGCGTCGTCCGCGGCATGTCGGTGCACGTGGACAGCCTCACGTACATCGATCCGTCCTCGCCCATCCGCGACGACCTCGCCTGGTTCCGCGAGAACGTCACCGACCTCAACGTCGCGCGCGTGTGGATCCACCTGCCGGGGCCGGCGGCGACCGACCCCGAGGTGCTGCGCGCCGTCGATCGCTTCGAGGACGCGATCGAGGCGATGCCGAACGTGACCGGCGTCACCGGGCCCACCACCCCGCTGCGCATGCGCCGCTACCTCGCCGGGCAGGGAGAGGTGCTGCCGCGCGACCCCGAGGGCTTCGCCGCCGCGGCCGCCGATCTCGAGCAGCTGCTCCTCACCGAGCCCGACCTGCGCTCGTTCATCGACGTGAACGGGCTCGCCGACCTCCAGGTGACGGTCCTCTTCCGCCAGGGCGACCTCGAGGGCTACGCCGCGCTCTCGCGCCGCATCCACGACGCCTGGAACGCGGTGCGCGCCGCGACGCCGGCGCTGGGCGGGAGCGAGATGAAGGTGGTGGGCGAGGCGCTCCTGCAGGAGAAGCTCGGGGTCTCGCTGGTGCCGACGCTCGCGGAGAGCTTCGTCATCACGATCGTGCTCATCTTCAGCGTCTTCCTGTTCCTGTTCCGGAGCGGCGTCGAGCGCCTGCTCGCGCTCATCCCGTCGCTCTTCGCGCTGCTCGCCACCTTCCTCGGGATGCGGCTCCTCTCCGTGCCGCTCAACGTCGCGACCATCATCATCGCCACGACGGTGCTCGGCACGACCGAGAACGACCAGATCCACTTCTTCCACCACCTGCAGGAGGGGGAGGGGGAGGGCGGCCTCGACGGCGCGCTCCGCCACGCGCTGCGGGTGTCGGGCCGGGCGATCGTCTTCGCCACGCTCATCAACGCCGCCGGATTCCTCGG
>JBJMQK010000462.1:0-2866 GCA_045802735.1 Anaeromyxobacteraceae bacterium
TGGCGGTTCCTCGCCGCGACGCCGCGCGCCGGCTGGCTCGCGCTCGCCGGCTTCGCGGCGGTGGCGCTCGTGCTCCTCCCCGCGCTGCACCTCCTCGCGCCGCCGGGGAGCGCGCTCCACGTCTCCGGGTACGCGCTCACCGTCGGCGGGAAGATCTTCTGCTACGCCATCGTCGCGGTCGCGCTCGACCTGGCGTGGGGCTACGCCGGCATGCTCTCGCTCGGGCATGGCGTCTTCTTCGCGCTCGGCGGCTACGCCTTCGGCATGTACCTCATGCGCGCCATCGGCAAGGACGGCGTGTACGGGGTGGACCTGCCCGACTTCATGGTCTTCCTCGACTGGAAGGCGCTGCCCTGGTACTGGCGCGGGACCGACCACGCGGCCTGGGCGCTCCTCCTCGTCGTCCTCGTCCCGGGCCTCCTCGCGCTCGTCTTCGGCGTCTTCGCCTTCCGCTCGCGCATCCGCGGCGTCTACTTCTCGGTCATCACGCAGGCGCTCACCTACGCGGCGATGCTGCTCTTCTTCCGCAACGAGACGGGCTTCGGCGGGAACAACGGCTTCACCGACTTCAAGCGCATCTTCGGCTTCCCCATCGCCGCCCCCGGGACGCGGGCCGCGCTCTTCGCCGCGAGCGCCGCGACGCTCGCGCTGACGCTCGTCCTCGGGCGCTACCTCGTCACCTCGCGCTTCGGGCGCGTGCTGACGGCCATCCGCGACGCCGAGCCGCGGGCGCGCTTCATCGGCTACGAGCCCTTGCCGTACAAGCTCTTCGTCTGGACGCTCTCGGCGGTGCTGTGCGCCATCGCGGGCGCGCGGTACGTGCCGCAGGTCGGCATCATCAACCCCTCGGAGATGTCGCCCGCGGCGTCGATCGAGATCGCCATCTGGGTGGCGGTCGGCGGGCGGGGCACGCTCGTCGGCGCCGCGGTCGGCGCCGCGCTCGTGAACCTCGCGAAGAGCTGGTTCACGGTGGCCTCGCCGGAGCTGTGGCCCTTCTTCCTCGGGCTCCTCTTCGTGCTCGTGACGCTGGTGCTGCCCGACGGCGCCGTCGGGCTCGTGCGCCGCGTCGCGGCCGCGCGCAGGAGCGCCCGGGCCCGCGCGCTGGGGAGCGTCGCCGCGTGACCACCATCCCGGGAGCGGCGGCGGGCGCCTTCACCACGCGCGGCACGCTCGAGGGCGAGCTCGACCTCTCGCACCGGGTGATCCTCTACCTCGAGGGGATCACCGTCAGCTTCGACGGCTTCCGCGCGCTCGACGACCTTTCACTGTACGTCGATGCAGGCGAGCTGCGCTGCATCATCGGCCCGAACGGCGCCGGCAAGACCACGATGATGGACGTCATCACCGGCAAGACGCGCCCCGACTCGGGGCGCGCCTTCTTCGGCCAGAGGCTCGACCTGACGCGCCTGTCCGAGGCGCAGATCGCGCGCGCCGGCATCGGGCGCAAGTTCCAGAAGCCGACCGTCTTCGAGCACCACAGCGCCTTCGAGAACCTCGAGCTCGCGATGAAGGCCGACAAGCGCGTGCGGCGCACCCTCGTCGCGGCGCTCGACGACGCCGCCCGCGACCGCGTCGCCGGGACGCTGGCCCGGATCGGGCTCGCCGCGCACGCCGACCGGCCGGCGGGGCTCCTCTCGCACGGGCAGAAGCAGTGGCTCGAGATCGGCATGCTGCTCGTGCAGGACCCGAAGCTGCTCCTCCTCGACGAGCCCGTCGCCGGGATGACCGACGCCGAGACCGACCGCACCGCCGAGCTGGTGCTGTCGCTCGCCGGCGAGCGGTCGCTCATGGTCGTCGAGCACGACATGGCCTTCGTCGCGCGCCTCGGCGGGACGGTCACCGTGCTGCACGAGGGCACCGTCGTCGCCGAGGGCGACTTCGACGAGGTGCAGCGCGATCCGCGGGTCGCCGAGGTCTACCTGGGGCGGTGACGATGCTGCGCGTCGACGGCGTGAACCAGTTCTACGGCGGGAGCCACATCCTGCGCGACGTCTCCTTCGAGGCGCCCGCCGGCAAGGTCACGGCGCTCCTCGGCCGGAACGGCGTCGGGAAGACGACGCTCCTCAAGGCGATCCTCGGCGTCGTCCCGGTCGCCTCGGGGCGCGTCGCCTTCGCGGGCGAGGACGTGACGCGCGCGCCCTCGTACCGCCGCGTCCGCGCCGGCATCGGCTACGTGCCGCAGGGCCGCGAGATCTTCCCGCGCCTCACGGTGCGCGAGAACCTGCTCATGGGGCTCGCGAGCCGCCCGGGTGCGAGCGAGATCCCCCCGCGCGTCCTCGACACCTTCCCCGTGCTGCGGACCATGCTCGGGCGGCGCGGCGGCGACCTCTCCGGCGGCCAGCAGCAGCAGCTCGCCATCGCGCGGGCGCTGGTGATGGACCCGGCGCTGCTCGTCCTCGACGAGCCCACCGAGGGGATCCAGCCCTCGATCATCAAGGAGATCGAGCGCGTCATCCGGGCGCTGGCGGCGGAGGGCCGCATGGCGATCCTGCTCGTCGAGCAGTACTACGACTTCGCGCGCTCGCTCGCCGACCGCTACCTCGTCATGGAGCGCGGCGAGATCGTGAAGCGCGGCGACGGGAGCGAGATGGAGCGGGACGGCGTGCGGGACATCCTCGCCTTGTGAGCGGCGCCCTTCGACTCCGCTGCGCTACGCTTAGGGCGAACGGGTTGGGGATCGAAGCCGGCGCGCGCGACCTGCCCGCCTTACACCGTCCCCGAACGCCTCGCATGCGCGCCCTGACCCACACCGTTCACCCGGAGCGTAGCGGCTGCGCCGCGGCCGCGGAGTCGAAGGGCCGCGCCGCCGAGCGCACCGACGCGGCGCCCCTCCCCCCCGGCTCCGGCACGCTGCGCGTCGCCCGCG